>CAMYEU010000007.1 GCA_947254465.1 uncultured Gemella sp.
ATAGAATACAGATATAGTGATATAATTATAAGAAATTCCCATAGAGCGGAGAATTGTTCTAGGTGAGTTTCTTTTTTATATAACTAACATAAAGAATTAATACGTTTGCTATAAAAAAATGTTAAATTAGGTTATAATATAAGTGATGGAAAATATGAAATAGAGGAAGATAATTATGAAAATTTTACATGTATTAGCACAATTACCTATTAAGACAGGAAGTGGTGTATATTTTACTAATGTTATTGAAGGGCTTAAACAGTTTGAAGTTGAACAAGCTGCGGTTTATGCAACAACGCCGGAATATGACTTTAATTTTTTAGATGAGAAATTTGAAGTTGAGTTTCAAGGCAAGGATATTAGTTTTCCTATCGTAGGTATGAGTGATATTATGCCTTATGAAAATACTCTGTACAAAAATATGACAGATAAAATGTTGGAAACTTGGCAAGAAGCATTCCGTAAAAAATTAGAAAAAGCTAAAAAAGAATTTAAGCCAGATGTTGTAATTACACATCACTTATGGATTTTAAGTTCTATAGTTTGTGATGTATTTGAAGGTGAAAAAGTAATTGGAGTTTGTCATAATACGGATATAAGACAAGCTGAAAAGAACCCAACAATGAAAGATAAGTATGTCAAAAATCTTGGTAAATTAGATAAGATATTAGCATTGAGCAGTGGTGTTATAGAAGGGATTTCTAATATCTATAGCTACCCTGAGAATAAGATTGTAAATATTGGTGCTGGATATAATGAGAAGATTTTTTATCCTGTTGAAAAATACGAAAAACACGATAATGTAAAAATTCTATACGCAGGAAAATTTGATGAATCAAAAGGTTTTTATGAGTTGATAAAGGCATTTAGATTATTAGAGAAAAAAGACAATAATGTAGAATTAGAATTAATAGGGAACTTGAAAGAAGAGGATAGACCTAGGGTCGAAGTTTTAGTTGGTGATTCTAAAAAAATAAAAATATATAATGCCGTAGATCAAGCACATTTAGGAGAAATAATGCGACATAAGGATGTTTTTATACTACCATCTTATTTTGAGGGGTTAGGTCTTATTGCGGTCGAAGCTTTAGGAAGCGGACTAAGAGTAGTTTCTACTGAGATAGAAGGACTTATAGAATTTCTTGGAGACAAAATAAATAATTCTGAGATAATAGAATACATAGCAATGCCAACTATTTATGACACTGATAAGGCTGTTGAAGAAGAAAAACCAGAATTTGTAAATAGAATAGTAGGTGCTTTAGAACTTATGATAGAAAGAACAAGAGAGCAACGTGAGATTCCTGCTGAGTTACTAGAAGAAATTGAATACCACTCTTGGAAGAGAAAAATAGAAATTATTTACAAATTATTGTAAAATAATACTTAGTGATTATTTGTTAATGGTGGATTAAGCCAAACATTATAAATTTATCAATTTAAAATATGTAGATGTAAAGTTTTATATGCTTTACGATTAAGCTTTAATATTAAATAAATTGTACGGGAGTGACTAGAAAAAATCGCTTTGTAAAAATAAGATTTTTGAGTTGCTCCCATTTACACTTTTTTTAAGAATTATTAGGAGAAGAAAATGGATAAGATAATATTAATAGATGGTAATAGTTTAAGTTATCGTGCTTTTTACGCTATGCCAGCTTTAAAAAATAAAAAAGGACTTTATACAAATAGTGTATATGGTTTTACATTGATGCTAGAAAAAATCTTGGCAGATACTAATCCAAAATATGCGTTAGTTGCCTTTGATAAAGGAAAACAAACTTTTAGACATCAAAGTTATGAAGCATACAAAGGGACTAGGGATAAAACTCCTAGCGAGTTAGTAGAGCAATTCGGATATGTTAGAGAACTTCTTGATTCATATGGAATAAAGTATGAAGAACATTTTGACTATGAAGCGGATGATATTATTGGAAGTTATGCTAAAATCGCTGAAAAAGAAGGTTTAGAAGTAATAATAGTGACTGGAGATAAAGATTTAACTCAACTAGCTAGTGAAAATATAACAATCTACTACACTAAGCGTGGTGTTACAGATATAGATTATTATACTCCTGAGTTTATTGCTGAAAAATATGGATTAACTCCAGAGCAAATCGTTGATATGAAAGGGCTTATGGGGGATAAGAGCGATAATATTCCAGGTATTGCTGGAGTTGGTGAAAAGACTGCCATAAAATTACTAACAGAATATAAAACTGTAGAAAATGTACTAGAAAATATTGATAATATTAGTGGTAAAAAACTAAAAGAGCGACTAACAGAAGGTCGAGAAGATGCTCTATTAAGTAAGAAGTTAGCTACTATTTATACTGAAGTTCCAGTTGATAATAAGTTAGAAGATTTAACATATAGTGAGAATGTAGAACTAAAAAGAGAGTTATTTGAAAAACTTGAATTTGTTTCATTTTTAAGAAAATTAGCTCAAGAGACTTCTACTGAAGAGGTAAGTGTAACTGTCGAAGAGACTGTTTCTCCTAAAAAAGAAATTAATATTGTTTTAGCAGATAAAAATATGAAAATAAATTTTACTGATAGTGCTTTGCATGTTGAGTGCTACACAGAAGATTACCATAACTCAGATGTTGTAGGAATAGTAGTCTATAAAGAAGGAACTGCTTATATTTTTAGTGAGGAACAATTTTTCACTAATGAGTTTGTAGTTGATTACCTTCAAAGTGAATTGACTAAAACCGTTTATGATTTCAAAAAGATTTTATTTATAGCGAAGAGAAACGGCGTAGATATTAACGGAGAAGTTTTCGATGTGAAAATTGTATCATATCTTCTTGATGTTAATGCCAAAACTGAAATTGATAAAATCGTCCTTAACTATCTTGGGAAAATAATGAGTAGTGATGAAGAAATATATGGTAAGGGGGCAAAACGAGCTTTACCAGTTCAAGAAGTCATTAATCCCTATATAGCTGAAATTGCAGAGAGTATTGCATTGATGAAACCATTGATGGAAGAAAAACTTGCCGAAGAGAATATGACGGACTTGTATAAAGATATAGAGATTAAAGTGGCTAAAGTATTAGCTAATATGGAATTTGAAGGAATACATGTTAGTAAAAAAGCTCTTGAAGAAATGAGTGCAGAATTTGATGAAAGAATTAAAACTTTAGAAGCTAGCATATATACTTTAGCTGGTTCTGAATTCAATATAGCTTCACCTAAGCAGCTAGGGGTAGTATTATTTGAGGATCTAGGATTACCACCGATTAAGAAAACTAAGACAGGATATTCTACAGCTGTAGAGGTACTAGAACAACTACAATATAGTCATGAAATTATTCCATTAATTATGGAATATAGAACGATTACAAAATTAAACTCGACTTATGCAAAAGGATTGGTTAAAGATATTACTCGAGAAGGGAAAATACATACACGTTATGAGCAAACATTAGCTCAAACAGGACGCTTATCATCAGTGAATCCAAATCTTCAAAATATACCAACAAGAATTGAAGAAGGGAAAAAAATTAGAAAAGCATTCGTTCCAGCTTCTGATGATAGAGTAATTTTATCTATTGACTATTCTCAAATAGAGCTTCGAGTATTAGCTCATATAGCACAGGACGCAGGAATGATAGATGCCTTTAAACACGATGTAGATATTCATACTAAAACAGCTAGTGATGTTAATGGAGTTAGTCTTGATGAAGTGACGTCATCGATGCGTCGAGAAGCTAAAGCTGTTAACTTCGGTATTGTATATGGAATTTCTGATTTTGGTTTATCTAACAATCTTGGGATTACTAGAAAACGTGCGAAAGAATTTATCGATAAATATTTAGAAACATTCAAAGGTGTTGATAAATATATGATTGATATTGTAGATTTTGCAAAAGAACATGGTTATGTAGAAACTTTATTCAATAGAAGAAGAGCGTTACCGGATATTAATGCGAAGAATAAAATTGTAGCTAATCTAAATGCGCGTATTGCTATGAATTCACCAATTCAAGGAACTGCTGCGGATATTATAAAAATAGCTATGGTTAATGTATTTGAGTACTTAGAAAAAACAAATGTAGATGCAAAATTATTATTACAAGTACATGATGAATTAATATTTGATGTAAATAAAGATATAGAAGAAGAGTTTACAAAAGAAATGATTAAAATTATGGAAGAAGCGGCTAATTTAGATGTTCAACTGAAAGCGGAGGCTAGTAGTGGAGCGTCATGGTATGATGCAAAATAAAGAGAGTATATAGAATTGTATAAATGTATTTTATAGTTTTCAGGAAAGCTAGTATATTAACAGATAAAACTGTTAATATACTAGCTTTTTATAATTTTATTATTAAGTATAGATATAAAAATAATTATAAAAAATAAGTATAAACGCTTACAATTCCATCTGATATTTGATATAATTGAAAAAGAATATTACGTTTAAAATGTAATAAAAAATAACATTCTAAGGAGATGTGATTATGAATAACAATCCGTTGGTTAATGCAAGAGAGCAAATTAAAGGTGCTTGTGAAGTTTTAGGTTATAAAGAAGAAGTGTATGAGTCTTTAAAAGATCCACAAAGATTTATTGAGATTTCTATACCTGTTAGAATGGATAATGGTAAAGTGAAGTACTTTAAAGGATTCCGTTCTCAGCACAATGATGCAATCGGTCCTACGAAAGGTGGATTAAGATTCCATCCACTTGTAACAGCAGATGAAGTTAAAGCATTATCAATTTGGATGACATTTAAATGTGCTGTTGCTAATCTACCATATGGTGGAGGAAAAGGTGGTATTATTGTAGATCCAAAAGATTTATCAAAAGGTGAATTAGAAAGATTATCACGTGGATATATTCGAGGATTATATAAATATTTAGGTGAAAAACAAGATGTTCCTGCACCAGACGTTAATACTAATGGACAAATCATGTCTTGGATGATTGACGAATATAATGTTCTTACAGGAGAACAAGGTATTGGAACGTTGACTGGTAAGCCATTGGAATTAGGTGGTTCTCTTGGTAGAACACAAGCAACTGGATATGGAGTTGCACTCGCTGCAAAATTAGCATTAGAGAAATTAGGGAAATCTACAGAAGGTGCGAAGTTTGCTGTTCAAGGTTTTGGTAACGTAGGTAGTTATACAGTAGATACAGCTGTGAAGTTTGGAGCTACTGTAGTTGCTGTAACTGAGCGTGATGATGATGGTATTCAATATGCTGTTTATCGTGAAGAGGGATTATCATACGTAGAACTTCAAGAATGTAAAGATAAGAGAATTAGATTCCATACATTACCAAACACAAAACGATTAACATTAGACGAATTCTGGGCTTTAGACGTAGATGTGGTATGTCCTTGTGCACTAGAGAATGCTATCGACGAAAAAGAAGCAAGTTTAATAAAAGCTACTGTTGTTTCTGAAGGGGCTAATGGTCCAGCAACTTTAGCAGGAGATAAAACTCTCCAAGAAAGAGGAATTGTAGTAATTCCTGATATTCTTGCGAACAGCGGTGGTGTTACTGTATCATATTTTGAATGGGTGCAAAACTTACAAGGTTACTACTGGACGGAAGAAGAAGTTGTAGAAAAACAAGCGAGAGTTATGACAAAAGCATTTAATGACATATGGGAAGTGAAAGAAAGATTTGCTATTCCTATGAGAAAAGCAGCTTATGTAAATTCTATAGAAAAAATTGTTAAAAATATGAAGCTAAAAGGTAAATTAAGCTAATTATAATTTAAAAGGTGAATCGCTAGGAAGAAAGATTTCTAGTGATTCACCTTTGCTATTTATTCGAAAGAACTTTGAGTATATAATCATCAAATTGATGTTGGAATATTTTTTTATAATCTAAAAATAAATAATGTTGAATTTCTACATTTTGTAGAGTTTCTAAAAGTTTGAGTTGGGTTTCAAGTGGAGTTTTTGCATCTAGGTATGATAGTCCGTAATGTACTTTTTGTGTTATTGAATTACTGAAATTTAGCACATCTATTGAATTTAGTGTGGAATATAGACGATCTATCTTGTCGGAAAAATCTCTTTCAAATTTATAAATATTTTTGAAGAAAGGATCTTTTTTATTATTGCTATAAGTATTTTTTATATCACAAAGTGAACAATCTAAGATGAATAGTTCTTTAATAGAATCGTAATAGCTAGAACAAACTATACTAATAGCAGCACCTTGACCTAGTCCAGTTACTAGAATTTCTTTATTAGGAAATAGTTTTTCAATGATGCTTATAGTATCTAACGCATCCTGAAATACTAGTTTAAAATATGGTGTTGATGAGTTGTTATCAAAAAATGGGAAATGAGAACAAGGTGTTTTATTCTCGCTATTACCAGCTTGTCCTCTAATATGTAACGATGCTAAAGCATAGTTTAGCATACTATATTTTGTTAAATTTAAGTAGTCTTTGTTTTTTACTTTGAATTCAGGGAAGTCAACTATAATACCTTTAATTTTTGACTTAGGAATAGCCAAATCTAGTTCTATTTGTGAATTATCTTTTCCCTTAAAAATTATTTTTTTATACTTAACAAATGGATGGGGTATATCTATTACCTTTTCCTTATATTCCAGTTCTCTATTTTTTTCTAATTTCATGTTGGACTCCTATTCAACTTCTAATAAAAAGTTAACTATTTCATCATTGAAATTTGGGATGCTTTCATGGTAATACTTTTTATAAATGCAGGCTTTTTTTCTACTAGTAACTTCATTATATATTATTTTCTGAGTTTCTTTTGGACAATCTTCATCAAGATCAGTGATACCAAACAAAACAGAACATTTTAAATTTTTTGCGAAATTTAGGATGTCAAGATAGTAAAGGTTATTTAAGAATTTTTTAGTATTATCTCCGTTTGTATTAAACCAACGCGCGTGGTGAGTTAATTCACTGTAAGCATTATTTCTATTGTCTTTTTCATAGATATTTTTAAAATCTGCTAGGAAGGGATAGAGACTAATACATTTAGTTACATTTTTGTTTAGAGCTGAAAATATTATAGAAAATGCGCCTCCTTGTGATGCACCAAAACTAACAATCTCTTTTTTGTTAATGTCTTCAAAGGATGATATAATTTTAGATAAAATAAGAGTGTCTAGAATATTTTTATAAAAAATCATATTTTCTATGTTTTCATCAAGCCCCACTGTTAAATGACCAAAAACTGAAGGTGCAGAGTTTCCTAAATCTTTACTTTTACCACCTTGGTTTCTAAAATCTACGGCAACTACATCATATCCAAGGGAAGCGAATGTTGATTTTTCTAACCAGTTTCTACTTGATGCGGGATAGCCGTGAAAATAAAATAATACAGGAATATTTTTCTGTGGATAGAGTGTTCTATATTTTATATTTTTTATGTATTTTGCATATATTATAGAATTATCATAACTATTGAAGGTTAAATCATAGAATTCTATATTTTCAAATTTTGAAAATGAAGTTTTTTTAAAATCGTATTTATGTTGTATATTTTCGATAAGTTTTATTTTTTTATTCCAAAAAATATTGAATTCTATAAATTCATTCATTTCACACCTCTGATTAACGTTTTCATATATTTTATATACTAACACTCTGTAGAAGAAAATTCCAATATAATGAACTTAAAAATCATGAAGTATATACTTCATTCTAAAAATAAATCAATATTCTAAGATGATGTTATAATAATTGAAAAAAAAGTTTATATGTAGTAAAATTATTTATTAATGACTAAAAATTATAAGGAAAGAGGTTAAATTAAAACCATATGGATCTCAGTATCTTAATTAAAATATTGATAGTTGTATTATTACTTATTGCCTCAGCAATATTTGTAATGTTTGAATTTGCACTTGTTAAGCTTAGACCAACAAGGGTGAATGAATTAGTAGAATCAGGAAATAAAACTGCAAAAATATTAGTTACGATGGTAGAACAATTAGATCACTACTTATCTGCGACACAGCTAGGTATTACAATTGTTTCTCTTGGATTAGGTTGGATAGGGGAATCAACATTCCATTCTCTATTTAATCCTATTTTTGAATTGTTAAACTTAAATGAAACTGTTACGCATACCATTTCATTAGTGGTGTCATTCGGATTTATGACATTATTACATGTGGTTTTAGGGGAATTAGTTCCTAAAACTATAGCGATCCAATCTGCAGAAAAAACGTGTTTACGAGTGGCCTGGCCAATGTATATGTTCAATAAAGTTATGAGACCGCTAGTGTGGTTACTTAATTCATTAGCTAATCTTATAGCGAAAATGTTTGGATTCGAACCTGCTTCTGAACATGATGATATTCATAGTGAACAAGAACTTAGAACGATTATGAAATCTTCAAGACTACACGGTCAAATTAATGATGTAGAATACCGTTATGTAGAAAGAGTGTTTGAGTTTGATAATAAAATTGCTAAAGAGATTATGACACCCAGAACAGAGGTTGAAGCAATAGATATGAGTGATTCTCTTGGAATTATTATGAGACAATTAAAACAAGAAGAATACACTAGATACCCGGTAATTGAAGACGGAGATAAAGATAAAATCTTAGGAATTTTGAATGTTAAGAAATTATTATTCACAGATAAACCAATAGAAACGACTAAAGATTTAGAAGAATATATTACACCAGCTATAAAAATTTTTGAGCATACACCAATTTCACAAGTTTTAGCCACTATTAAACAAAATAGAGAACATATGATTGTTATTACAGATGAATATGGAGGGACTAGTGGGGTAGTTACTCTTGAGGATATTGTCGAAGAAATTACTGGAGAAATTCGAGATGAATTTGATGAAGATGAACAAAGTTTAATTAAAAAATTAAAAAATGGCCATTATCTAATTGACGGATGGGTACCAATTCAAGATGTAAATGCATTATTCCAAGTTCATCTACCTCACGAGGAAGTGGATACTATTGGTGCATATGTATATTTAGAAAAATATGAAGCTAAGGTTGGAGCAGTTTATTCTATAGACAAACTAACGTTTGTTGTAAGAAAAGTAGAAGAAAATCAAATACGAACTTTAGAAGTATGGAAAGAAAAATAAATGAAATTTTAAGAGATAGCAAGAAAATGCTATCTCTTCTTTTTGTAGTATGATGTAATAAAATATTTAATTAGTTTAAATGAAGTTAAAAATTTTTGCTTTATCTTTACTATTCCGAACAATAGTGGTATTATATACATATAATATACGAATAAAATATATTGAATGTATTATATAGTTTAGAAAAATCATTATATGTACATGTAAGGAGTATAAGATGAAGTTAAAGAGAAGTGAAAGAATAGTAGTTATGACGGAATATTTATTAAACAATCCTAATAGATTAATTCCGTTGACATATTTCGTTTCAAAATTTAATCAAGCAAAATCTTCGATAAGTGAAGATATTCATATAATAAAAAATGGATTTAAAGAAGAAAATATTGGAGAAGTTAAAACACTAGCAGGTGTAAGTGGTGGTGTTATTTTTACTCCAACACTTGTTGAAGAAGATGCTAAAGCTATTTTAAATAATTTTATTGCGAAAATAAATGATGGGAATCGTCTGTTGGCGGGTGGTTATATCTTTATGTCAGATATAATTGGAAATCCTAGCTTAATGAACAAATTAGGTAGAGTAGTTGCTACAGTATATAAAAATAAAGAAGTAGATGCTGTTGTTACAGTTGCTACAAAAGGTATTCCTGTTGCTTATGCAATAGCTTCAATATTAAATAAACCAGTAATAATAATTAGAAGAGACAACAAAGTAACTGAAGGAACTACTGTTGCGATAAATTATGTTTCTGGTTCAACTAAGAAAATAGAAACAATGATTTTATCTAAACGAAGTTTAAATACAGGATCAAAAGTACTATTAGTGGATGATTTCATGCGTGGAGGAGGAGTTCTAACAGGTATGGAAAGTCTAATGAGTGAATTCGATGTTGATGTTGTTGGGAAAGTTATAATTACACAATGTTTTGATTCGCCAAGAGAACATGAAGATGATTATTTATACTTATCAAAAATCGAAAACATCGATGAATTTAATGGAACATTTGATGTTAAACTAGGGAATGTTATAGAAAAATTACGTCAAGTAGAAAAAGAGGATATTGAAAATGAGTAATAATAGATATGCAGTTATATTAGCGGCTGGAAAAGGAACTAGAATGCAGTCGAAGTTATATAAGGTGTTACATAAAGTTTGTGACAGAACAATGGTTGAACTAGTTTTAGACAGCCTTAGTGATTTAGAAATGCAAGAAGTAATCACCGTAGTTGGTCATGGAGCAGAAAGAGTTAAAGAAGTCTTAGGAGATAGAACTAAGTTTGTTCTCCAAGCAGAACAATTAGGGACAGCTCATGCTGTTAAAGTTGCTAAAGATGAACTTAAAGATAAAGAAGGTACGACTATAGTGATGTATGGAGATACTCCATTGATTCGTCCTGAAACTATCAACAGTATGTTAGACCATCATGAGAATACAAATGCTAAAGCAACTGTATTAACAGCAATAGCTGATAATCCATTTGCATATGGACGTATAATTCGTGATGTTAATGGGAAATTAGTGAAGATTGTTGAAGAGAAAGATGCAACAGAACAAGAGAAAAAAATTAAAGAAATTAACTCTGGAATCTATTGTTTCGATAATAAATTGTTATTTGAAATGTTAGAGAAAGTTAAAAACGATAACAATCAAGGTGAATATTATTTACCAGATGTACTTGCTTTAATTCGTGAACAAAAAGAAATAATTGAGACATATTTATGTGACGATTTCGATGAGACTTTTGGAGTGAACGATAGAGTAGCTTTAGCTTATGCAGAAAATGTTATGAGAAATAGAATTAATACTAAACATATGCTTGCAGGAGTTACACTAGTAGATCCTACTAATACGTACATTGCACCAAATGCAATTATTGGTCGTGACACAACAATTTATCCAAATGTTACTATTAAATCTAATACGGTAATTGGAGAAGATTGTCAAATTAAACCAAACTCATATTTAGAAAATGCAAAAATAGGAAATGGAGTAAAAGTATTATCTTCAACTATTAGTGATTCGAAAATCGGCGATTTTACTAGTGTAGGCCCATATGCTCATATAAGAAATAATTGTGATTTAGGTGAACATGTGAGGGTTGGAAACTTTGTAGAATTAAAAAATACTACATATGGAGATGGATCTAAGACTGCACATCTAAGTTATCTTGGAGATGCAGAAGTAGGCAAAAATACAAATATTGGATGTGGGACAATCACAGTTAACTATGATGGTAAAAATAAATATAAAACAAAAATTGGAAGTGATGCATTTATAGGATGTAATTCTAATTTAATAGCACCATTAGAAATTGGAGATGGTGCAGTAGTTGCAGCTGGAACAACAGTTACAGAAAATGCTCCAGATGATACATTAGTAATAGCTCGAGTAAAACAAGAGAATAAGATGGGGTATGCTAAAAAAATGCCAGCAGGTAGAAAATCGTAAAATATTATAGTTGAATAATTATTAGGTTGTTATAGTAAAAAAAAATAAAATAAACTGTATTAGTTAAATAACATAGAAAACTTTAATATGTTTTAACAATAAGAGTATGAATAAATATTTTTAATAAAATTGATGAAAGATAAGTGAAATAACTTATCTTTCATATTTTTTTATCTTGAAATAGTTCTATAAAAAGTATATAATTACATATGAATGTAATGTGTTATAAATGCATATTTGTATTATAATAAAAACATAAGGAGGAAAAATCATGAAATCAAAACACCAAAAAATATTAGAATATATTAAGAGTCTTCCTATTGGAAGCAAAATATCAGTTCGCCAAGTAGCTAAAGAATTAAAAGTTAGTGAAGGGACAGCTTATCGAGCGATAAAAGAATCGGAAAATCGTGGTTTTGTTTCTTCTATTGAACGTGTGGGTACGGTAAGAATTCAGAAGAAAGAACGAGATAATGTAGAAAAATTATCATATTCTGAGATTGTAAACATTGTAAGCGGACAATTAATTGCAGGTCGCGGAGGAGTCCATGAAATTGTTCAAGATTTTGCAATTGGGGCTATGGATTCTGAACAAGTAGGACAACATATTAGAAAAGGTACATTATTAATAATTGGGAATAGACCGAAAATTATAGAAATGTCGTTAGAAAAAGGGTGTGCTATTTTAGTAACTGGTGGTTATGTTCCAAATGATGCTATTAAAGCTTTAGCAGATGAGAAAAATTTACCATTAATTATCACGCCACATGATACTTTTTCTGTAACACATTTAATAAATAGAGTTACAAATGACCAGATAATTAAGAGAGATATAATTACTGTAGAGAGTATTTATATAAAAGTTGATAAGCTATATACTATTAATTTAAATAATACGGTTAAAGATTGGTATGAACTTCAATTAGAGGTAGGGCATACAAGATATCCAGTTATTAATGAATATGGAAAGTTAGTTGGTATAATTACGGCACGTGATGTATTTTTACAAGATAAAGATGCTTTAATAAAAGATATTATGGAAAGAAAAGTTGAAACTACAACTTTAGAAACTCCAATTTCTTCTGTAGCTAATACAATGTTGTCAGAAGGATATGAACTTATGCCTGTAATTGATTCTAAAAATACATTATTAGGAGTTGTAACCAGAAAGATTGTTATAAATTCGCTACTAACTAATAATAGATTCCAAGATGGTCATAATAATGATACTTTTGATGAAATTATGAGGAAGGGAATAGTTCCTAGAGCGGACGGATTACAGGTTAAAGTTATTCCTCAAATGTTAGATCAATTCGGTACTTTTTCTAGTTCTGCGTTATTAAGTATTATTGATGAATCAATCCATATTACAAGTTATAATTACAATAGAAGTGAAGTTCTTATGCAAAATACAACCCTGTACTTCTTAAAATCAGTACCATTAGATAGAACGATAACAACAAAAGTAAATATTTTAGATATTGGTCGAAAAACTGCGAAATTCGATGTTGAAGTATACGATAAAACAGAGTTAGTAGCTAAAGCTATGGTTACTTGTCAAGTATTCCAAAGAAACTAGAGAAAGAAGAAGATAAATGGATATATACGAAAATTTATATGAGGAAATTTTCCAAAAAATAAAAGAAAATAATAAAATAATAATTCATAGACATGAACGTCCAGATCCAGATGCCTACGGATCTCAAGGTGCAATGTATCAACTTATAACAGAAAATTTCCCTGAAAAAACAGTCATAACAGTCGGTAAAGATTCACCATCATTGGATTTTTTATTTAAAAATTCTGAAGTTACTGAAGAAGATTATAAGGATGCTCTTGTTATAGTAACTGATACGGCGAATTTTCCAAGAATTGATGGAAAATTATTTACTAAAAATAATTTTCTTATAAAAATTGACCATCATCCACCTTTAGACAATTATGGAGGAATAAATTTAGTAAATACTGAAGTTTCATCTTGTAGTGAGTTAATATATAATTTTTATGAGTATTTAAATGAAAAACATGATATTAAATTAACCGATGAAGCAGCTAAATTGTTATATCTTGGTATTGTAGGAGATACTGGAAGATTTTTATTCCCAAATACTTCTAATGATACTTTAAGAGTTGCATCAGAACTAATTAAATATGATTTTAATATGAGTAAACTATTAGACAAGATGGAAATAATTAGTGATAATATTATGCGTTTTAGAGCATTTATATTTGAAAATTATGATGTCTATCAAGATGGTGTTGCATTTGTAAAAGTTACTAAAGAAGATATGGACAAATACGGGGTAGATCCTGGTGAAGTTTCAACAGGAGTAAACTTGCTTAGAAGCCTTAAAGATTTATATGTATGGTGCTTTGCTATCGATGAAGGTAATAAAGTTCGCGTGCGCATTCGATCTAAAGGTCCAGTCATAAATACTCTTGCAGAAAAATATGCAGGAGGTGGGCACCCATTAGCAAGTGGAGCAACCGTAAAAAATTGGGAAGAATTAGATGATTTATTAGATGATATGGCTAGAGTAGTAGCCGAATATCTTAGAGAAAATGATATAAAAATAGAAAATTAATGAATTATTTTCAGACATTTTTGTAAAACATTACAAAAATATTTCTTGACAGTATAAAAGGATAATGTTATACTAGTTAGAAATTAATAGAAACCAATACTCGTATAAGTAATAGGTGAAATATTTAAAGAGAGTGCTGTTTGCTGAGAAAGCATAATATAAAACTTACGAAGATGGTGCGAGTGGTTAATAAGGTAAACATAAAATGTAAACTTTGTTCGGGTATCCGCGTTATAGGATAGACTATGTTAGTAGTTGTAATAAGTAAAATGTAAGGTGGTACCGCGTATAACGCCCTTATTCTGAGTTTCAGAGTAAGGGTGTTTTTTATTTTTAAAAAGAGAAAGGAGATAGACATGATTGAATTAAAAAAAGTTAATAAGATATATAATAATAAAGTTCATGCTCTAAAAGATATTAATTTAAAAGTTGAAAAAGGTGATATTTATGGAATAATCGGTTATTCTGGGGCTGGGAAAAGTACGTTAGTAAGGCTGTTAAACGGACTTGAAGTAGCAACAGATGGGGAGGTAATCATCGATGGCGATGACTTTAACAAAATAACTGAAGAACAACGTCGTTTAAAACGCCAAAGAATAGGAATGATTTTTCAACACTTTAACCTATTATGGAGCAGAACAGTAGCTGAAAATATTGCATTCCCATTAGAAATTCTAGGGAAATCAAAAATAGAAATTAAAGAAAGAGTAGAAGAATTAGCTAAATTAGTAGGTTTAGAAGATAGACTAAGCGCTTATCCATCACAACTTTCTGGAGGACAAAAACAAAGAGTAGGTATTGCTCGTGCGTTAGCTGGTAATCCTTCAATCTTACTTTGTGATGAGGCGACAAGTGCACTTGACCCAGAAACAACTGCAGAAGTACTAAACTTAATTAAAGAAATTCATAGTAAAACTAATATTACAGTTGTGCTTATAACTCACGAAATGAACGTTATTAAAACAATTTGTACCAAGGTTGCTGTTATAGACGGTGGTACTATTGCTGAAGATGGATTAGTTTCGGAAGTATTCTATCATCCGACTCAAGAAGTTACTAAAAAATTCTTAGCTCAAACATCATTCGCATCGGAGTTTGAGGAAAGAGAAAATATTGAAGAGTGGAAAAAAATATTCACTGAAGGAGTTATTATTAAATTTACTTTTGATAATAATACTTCGAAAAAACCTATCCTTAGTACATTAGTAAGAGAAATTGATTTTGATTTTACTATAATCAATGGACATATTGATAAAACAGCAAATGCTAATATAGGTACACTTTTTGTTCAATTAATTGGAACTAAAGAAAATACAGATAAAGTAATATCTAGATTAAATGAACTAGGTATTTTAACGGAGGTGTTATAATGTTTGATTTTTCAAGAGTTAATTGGGATAAAGTACAAGATAAAACAATTGAAACACTTATTATGACTTTTGAGTCACTTATTGCAGTGTTTATAGTTGGTTTATTTTTAGGGTTATTATTATACTTAACATCTAATAGTAAGAGTGCATTTGGACGTGGATTTTACGCTGTTGTTACGGCGATAGTTAATATTTTTCGTGCAATTCCATTTATTATCTTAATTGTATTATTAATTCCATTTACTAAGTTTTTAATTGGTACAATTATTGGTGTTCAAGCAGCTATTCCTGCACTTATTATTTCAGCAGCACCATTTTACGCTCGTTTAGTAGAAATTGGATTACGTGAAGTAGATAAAGGTGTAATCGAGGCTGCTCGTGCGATGGGAGCTAAAAATTCAACGATTATTTTAAAAGTTTTAATTCCAGAGAGTTTACCAGCAATAATTTCAGGGTTAACTGTTACAGCTATTGCATTAGTTGGTTCAACAGCGATGGCAGGTGTAATTGGAGCTGGGGGGCTTGGTAACTTAGCATACTTAGACGGATTCCAACGTAACAATAGTACTTTGACTTTTGTAGCAACAGTATTAATTTTAATTATCGTATTCGCTGTACAAATTCTTGGTGATACAATTGTTAAAAAAGTAGATAAAAGATAAATATGAAGAACAAGGTAGCAAAAGGGCTATCTTGTTTTTTTATGTAATTATTTAAAATTATACATAAATCACAAAATGAATAGGAATAACCCAAAAATCATTATTTCGTAAAAAGTGATTTTTCAGAGTTACTCTTGTTTTTTATGTGTGTAATAGAGGTTTTGTAAAATATATAATTGATGATATTATTAATTATTAAAGGAGAAAATTATAAAATATTAATGTTTTACGAATAATTGATATCAAAATAGGTTAAAAAAACTTGAAAATGTGGTAAAATAGTAAAGACTGTTTAAATAAAGAAATTTATAAAAAAGAAAGATAAGGAGATAAATTTATGGTTATTCAATGGTTTCCAGGTCATATGGCCAAGGCAACGAGAGAAGTTAAAGAAAAGCTGAAATTAGTAGATATAGTTTTCGAATTAGTAGATGCACGCTGCCCACTTTCTTCACATAATATGTACCTAGATGAAGTAGTGAAAGATAAGAAAAAAATAATTATATTTAATAAAATTGATTTATGTGATAGAGCTGAAACTGCAAAGTGGAAAAGTTATTTTGAAAATAAAGGATATACAGTAGTTTATACAGATGCAAAAAATAGTAATAACTTGAATAAAGTAATAGATAAAGCGAAAGAAGAACTTGCAGAAAAGATTGCTCGTCAAGTAGCTAAGGGAATTAAACCAAGGGCAATTAGATCAATGGTAATAGGTGTTCCTAACGTTGGGAAGTCAACGTTTATCAATAAACTTATTAAGAAGAATGTCGCTAATACAGCTAATAAACCTGGTGTTACGAAGAAACAACAATGGTTAAAATTAAACAAAGATATAGAATTATTAGATACTCCAGGAATTCTTATGCCTAAATTTGATAATCAAGAAATTGGTAAAAAATTAAGTTTAATAGGTTCTATAAAAGATGATATTACGCCATTAGATGATGTAAGCTTATATTTATTAGAGTTATTAAAACATAATTATTTAGAGAATTTAAATAATCTTTACAAGATAAATGTTACTACTGAGGATGAAAATGTCTATATTATGGAAAAAGTAGCTGAAAAGAGATTTAAAAAAATCGGTGGGGACTATGATTACGATTCAACTATAAAGCTATTAATCCAGGATTTTAGAACACAAAAATTTGGACTTATTACATTAGATAATTATAGTAATTTATTAGAAAATGAGGAACAAAATGAAAATTAGTGAAGTAAAAGAACTCTTAAATCAAGAAAATATTTCCGAAGAAATACTTCATGAATTAAAAAAAGATGAGAGAAGCGGAGTTCAGAAATTACTAACAAGCTATGCAAAGAAGCAAGAAAAAAAACTTTTTTATAAAAAAGAGTATGAAAAAAAATCATTTTATGAAAATAAATGTTATAATAGTGGATGTAAGTATATTTGTGGTATAGATGAAGTAGGAAGAGGACCGCTTGCTGGACCAGTAGTTGCTGCAGCGGTAATCTTAAAGCAAGATAGCTATTTCGAAGGATTGAATGATTCAAAAAAATTATCAGAAAAAAAACGTGAAGAATTATATGAACAGATAAAAAAGGAAGCTGTTGCATATGCAATTTGTGAAGTAGATAATATTGAGATTGAAAAATATAATATTTACAATGCAGCTCGTATAGCGATGCAAAGAGCAGTAGAAAAATTAGAAGTTAAACCAGATTTTTTACTTATTGATGCTATGCCGTTTGAGAATTATCCAATACCGAATTTTAGCATGGTAAAAGGTGATGAGAAGAGTGTGTCTATCGCAGCTGCTTCAGTAATAGCAAAAGTATATCGTGATAATTTAATGAAAGAATATGCAAAAAAATATCCATATTATGATTTTGAGAATAATGCAGGATATGGAACAAAAAAACATTTAGAAGGTTTAAAAGAATATGGAATAACACCAATTCACAGAAGAGACTTTGAACCTATAAAATCAATGATACAAGGAGGAAAAAATGAGTAATAATAGTGGAATAAGTATTTCTAAAAACTTACAAAATAATAGTAAAAAAAATAATACTCAAATAAAGAAGAAAAATAATAGTCGATCTAATAATAAAATAGTAGCAAAAGAACAAACTAACAATTCTAAACAAGTAGTAAAGAAAATTAACAGTGTAAATAAAACTAAATCTCAAAAAAATAAAGCAAAAAAATTAGCAAAAATTCGCATTACTCCATTAGGAGGGGTGGAAGAAGTAGCGAAAAACATGTATATGGTTGAAATCGGGGATGAGATTTTTGTTCTTGATGCAGGGTTAATGTTCCCTGAAACAGAGATGATCGGTATTGATGCAGTTATACCTGATATAAGTTACCTAGTACGTAATAAACAAAAGATTAAAGGGATTTTCTTATCAAATGGACATGTAAGTTCGATGGGAGCTGTACCATATATTATTGATAAATTAAAATGCCCAGTCTATGGATCTAAATTAACAATTGATTTATTAAAAAATCACCTTAAACAACTAGGTATTAAGAGAAGAATCAAGTTTTACTATGTAAAAGATAATAATAAGTATGACTTTAATAATGCTAGTGTTACATTCTTCAAGACTACGTACTCAATGCCGGATTCTTTAGGTATCTGTATTGAAACTAGTCAAGGAAATATTGTTTATACTGGTGAGTTTAAATTTGATCAATCGGTAAGTAAAGAATATAAATCTGATATCGTAAAAATTAGTACATTAGGTCAAAAAGGTGTTCTTGCTTTATTAAGTGATTCAAGTAATGCTAATGTTAAAGGATATAATGTTCCTGAAAATGAAGCGGCAGAACAAATTGATAATGCATTTTATCAAGCAAACAAGCGCATTATTGTAACTTGTTATTCTTCTAACTTCCTAACAATCTCTCATATTGTAAGAGCAGCATTAGCACAAAATAGAAAGATTTTACTTTTAGGTCAAGCTATTGAGGCATCTATCAGTACTGCTAGAAATATGAATTACTTACAAATTGAAGATAGCAATTTAATTTCAATTGAAGATTTAAAAGACTATCCACAAAATGAAGTGTGTATTCTTTCTTCAGGTGATCAAGGAGAGCCAATTGAGGCTATGAAAAATATTGCTGAGAAGAAAATTGATGGAATTCAAATTGAATCAGGCGATACAATTATGATTGCTGCAACACCGTCTCCTAATATGGAAGTTATGTTATTCCAAACATTAAACTTATTAGTTAAACTTGGGGCAAATGTAGTAACAGCTTCTAAACGTCTTCACGCTGCTAGCCATGCAACAAAAGAAGAGTTGAAAATGATGTTAAACATGCTTATGCCAAAACACTTTATCCCTGTTCAAGGAGAATTTAGAAATCTTCGTAAGCATGCAGAAATCGCAGCTGAAACAGGAGTTGTAGCTGAAAATATTCATATTTTAGCTAAAGGAACTACTTTAGAATTAAGTGGAAATAAATCTAAAACATTATTAAACAATATCCCTGTAGGTAATATTCTAGTTGATGGACGTGGTATTGGGGATGTTGAGGATAGTGTATTAAAAGATAGAAAACTTTTATCAAATGATGGTATCTTTGTAGCGTCGTACGCAATCAGTAAAAAAGAGAAAACTCTAGTAGGTAGACCAGTTATTCAAACAAAAGGTTTTGTATATGTTAAGAAGAGTATGGAGTTAATTAAAGAAGCGGAAGAAAAAATTATCGAATACTTAGAGAACAATCCTATTAAGAGTATTAGAGAATGTGCAGCCGTGAAAGCTGAAATTAGAAGTATGCTTTCAAGTTTACTATATGATAATACTAAGAGAAAACCAATAATAATTATTAACTTTTCATTAATTTAGTAATGAAACATAACGGGAAATAAGAATAAGGAACAACTCAAATATCTTTTATATAAAGTCGAATTTGAATTGCTCCTTATTGTTCCCGTTTTTAGTCTATATAGAAGCTGTCTCTTATACACATCTCCGAGCCCACGAGACATCTCAGGATCTCG
>CAMYEU010000008.1 GCA_947254465.1 uncultured Gemella sp.
GCTTTAACGTTGATCCAAAAGTAGCAATGTTAAGTTTCTCTACTTTAGGTTCAGCTGTTACTGAAGATACTACAAAAGTAGCAGAAGCCACTAAGTTAGTTAAAGAAAATGCACCTGAATTAGCGGTAGAAGGTGAATTACAATTTGATGCTGCAGTTGTACCTTCAGTTGCTAAATTAAAAGCTCCTAATTCGAAAGTACAAGGGGATGCTAATGTATTTGTATTCCCAAGTTTAGAAGCTGGTAATATTGGATACAAAATTGCTCAACGTCTAGGTGGGTTTGAAGCTGTAGGACCAATCTTACAAGGATTAAATGCTCCTGTAAATGACTTATCTCGTGGATGTAATGCAGAAGATGTATACAAACTTTCATTAATTACAGCTGTTCAAGCTTTAGAAAAATAGTATTTAAAATTAAGAGGTTGACTTAGATTAACCTCTTTTTCTTTATGGAATTTTTTTGACATCGTTTTCTTAATTTTGTATAATTAAGTAAAGAATATAAGCTACACTTATTGAGATGAATATTGTTCGTATCTACAAATAAAAAGGAGAAATTAGGAAAAATAGGTTATTAAAATTTAAAAGGAGAGACAATGATAATAATTTATTTTAGAATATTGTAAGGAATAGTATTGTGATAAAGTGGTGAAAAAGGAGATGTGAATTATGGATTTTTCAGAATTATTTACTAAGGCAATTACTAGTCCGGTTGCGAATGTTATTGGTTTTGTTTTATCTTTATGCCTAATCTATGTTGCTGTAGACTTTATACGAAAAGGGTTGAAAAAATAGAACAAATAATTTTAATAGATGATAAAAATAGTAAATTCGATAAGAGATAGAGTTTTCTATTATTCAAATGGGTTTAGTTCATTTTTTAAATATATAAAAGATAGGTGGGAGTAACTTTGTATTAGTGATTTTTATAGAATCATAAAATATAGGGTTACTTCCTTTTTAGTCTTTATAATTGCATTTATACCAACTTATATGGTATTATATAATGATGTATAAATATGGAGGTAAACATGGTTGCGATAGAATCAAAAGATGACTTATACGTTATAGATTTGTTAGAAGACTTTGGTGAATTTTACTTAGAATTAGAAAAATTTGCTGAAGAAAATAGAGTTCCAATAATTGATAAAATCGGGATAAGATTTTTAATTCAAATGCTGAAAGTTAAGAAAGCTAAGAATTTATTGGAAATAGGAACTGCAATTGGTTATACGTCAATTAAATTAGCTGAGAGAATAGGATGTAATGTTACTACTATTGAGCGTGATGATAAGATGTATAAAGAAGCAAAAAATAATATAGAAAAGAGAAATCTAACTGATAAAATAACATTACTTCATGCCGATGCATTAGAACTTCAAGATGAAGTAGTGACAAACGCCCCATACGATGTAATATTCATTGATGGTGCTAAAAGTCAAAGTAGAAAGTTTTTTGAATTATATGAACCATATTTTGCTGAGGATGTCGTAGTTATTACGGATAATGTTCTATTCAAAGGAATGGTTGCTGATCCAAGTATTATTAAACATAGTAGAGATTTAAAACAACTTTCTAGAAAAATTAATAATTACAATGAATGGTTATTAAAACATGAAAATTATGAGAGTGTAATATTACCATTTGGAGATGGGATAACTATAACAACAAGAAAATAAAATTATAGAACTGAGAAGTTAGTATATTTTATTAAGAGAGGATAAAAAATGACAGTAGAGTTAGTTGTAACACCGAAAAGTATTGATCATATTTATGAACTGATAAATGTAGGAGCCGATAGTTTCGTTATTGGTGAAGAAAAATATGGATTACGTCTTGCTGGTGAATTTAAAAGAGAAGAATTAAAAAAGGCTATCGAGATTATTCACCAAGCAGGGAAAAAGGCATATGTTAGTGTAAATGCAATATTCCATAATGAGCATATAGATGACCTGGTTGATTATTTACATTATTTATCAACACTAAATGTAGATGCTCTAATATATGGAGAACCAACAATTATTACAATTTTAAGAGAAGAAAATCTTAATTTTAAACTTCAATGGGATCCACATACATTAGCTACAAACTCTTTCTCATGTAATTATTGGGGAAAACGTGGAGCATATAGAACGTGTCTTTCAAAAGAATTAACTATTGATGAAATTCTTGAAATTACGGGAAAAAGTGAATATGAAATTGAAGTGCAAGTTCAGGGAATGCTTTGTATGTTCCAATCTGTAAGAAAATTGGTGGATAACTATTTTATGTATAGTGGTAAAGAGAAGTATATTGAAGAATATAGTAATTCTAAGAAACTATTCCTATACAGTCAAGATAGAAATGAACGTTATCCAATTTTTGAGGATTCAAATGGGACACACATCATGAGTGCAAATGATATCTGTGCGATAGAAGAATTAGATCGTCTAATCGAAGCAGGGGTAACTGCATTTAAGATTGAAGGTGTTTTAAAAGATGAAGATTACATCACAGAGGTTGTAACTATTTATCGTGATGCTATTGATCTTTATTATGAAGATAAAGAAGCATACGAAGATGAAAAACAAGATTTCTATAACGATATAGAAAGAATTAAACCAAAATATAGAGAAGTAGACTTAGGATTCTTCTATAAGAAAACTATGTACTAATCATATTTTAAATTTTGAAAAGAGGATAAGGTTTCCTATATAAAATCTAATAAAAAAGACAAGGAGGATGGGTCATACTTGAATGTGACCTTAACTTATGGCGATACCAAATATTTCAGAAATTAGAGACGGTAAGAGAGTAATAACGAAAAAACCAGAATTACTGCTTCCAGCAGGGAATTTAGAAAAATTAAAAATAGCTATTCATTATGGAGCAGATGCTGTGTTCTTAGGAGGGCAGGAGTTTGGGCTTCGTAGTAATGCAGACAACTTCACAATTGAAGAGATTAAAGAAGGTT
The DNA here is from genome assembly GCA_947254465.1 of uncultured Gemella sp. Classification (GTDB taxonomy): domain Bacteria; phylum Bacillota; class Bacilli; order Staphylococcales; family Gemellaceae; genus Gemella. The sequence continues at coordinate 2,956 of CAMYEU010000008.1, forward strand.
GTGAATTTGCAGCAAAATATGGTGCTGATATTTATGTTACAGCGAATATTATTGCGCATGATGAGAACTTTGAAGGATTAGATGAATTCTTAATGGCACTTCAAGATGCAGGAGTAAGAGGAATTATCGTAGCGGATCCATATATCATTGAAAGATGTAAAGCTGTGGCTCCAAAAGTAGAGGTGCATATTAGTACACAACAATCTATCTCAAACTATAAGGAAGTTAGATATTGGGAAAGTGAAGGAGTACACCGTGTAGTATTAGCTCGTGAAACAGGATATGAAGAAATTAAAGAGATTCGTGAAAAAACAGATGTTGAGATTGAGATGTTTGTTCACGGTGCGATGTGTATAGCTTATTCTGGACGTTGTACACTAAGTAACTACATGACAGCTCGCGATAGTAACCGTGGAGGTTGCTGTCAGTCATGTCGTTGGAATTATGACCTTTATGAGGAAGGAACTGATGAAGATACTAAGTTATTCGATGAAGGTGCAAATCCTTATGCAATGAGTCCTAAAGATTTAACTTTAATTGAAGCAGTACCAGAGATTATTGAATTAGGTATTGATTCGTTAAAAGTTGAAGGTCGAATGAAATCAATTCACTATGTAGCAACAGTTGCAAGTGTGTATAGAAAACTAATCGATGATTATTGTGCAGATCCAGATAACTTTGAGATGACACCAGAATATAAATTAGAATTATATAAATGTGCTAACCGTGATACTGCAATGTCATTCTTCTATGAGATTCCTAAGTATTCTGAACAAATGTTTGGAAACGAAGGTGGTAAGAAAACAAATTATGATTTTGTTGGGCAAGTTCTTCACTATGATGAAGAAACTCAAATCGCAACAATTCAACAACGTAACTTCTTTAAAACAGGTCAAGAGGTTGAATTCTTTGGACCAGAAATTGATACATTTAGACAAGTTATTGGTGAAATTTATGATGAAGATGGTGAATTACTAGATGCAGCAAGACATCCACTTCAAATTATTAGAACAAAATTAGACTCTAGAGTATTTAAAAGCAATATGATGCGAAAGGAAATGGGACGCTAATGGCTACAAAACGACCAAAAATTATCGGTATTGTTGGAGGAAGCGGTAGTGGTAAAACGACCGTTACAAAAAGAATTATAGACGAGTTAACTCAAGATAAAGTTGCTTTAATCGAGCAAGACTATTATTATAAAGACCAAAGCCATATGACAATGGATGAAAGAGTTAAGACAAATTATGATCACCCTAGTGCATTTGATAATGAGTTACTTTACAATCATTTATTAGAATTAATGGATGGAAAAGCTGTTGAATTACCAGTCTATGATTACGTAAATCATACACGTAGTAAAGAACAAAAACATCAAGAACCTAAAGATGTAATTATTATCGAAGGTATGTTTGGTCTTTATTCAGAGAAACTACGTGAATTAATGGATATTAAAATTTTTGTTGATACACCTAGTGATCTGCGTATTTTAAGAAGATTATTACGTGATATTAATGAGCGTGGAAGAACTGTAGAATCAGTAATAAATCAATATTTAGTGTCAGTTAGACCGATGCATGAAAAGTATATTAAACCAACTAAACAATATGCTGATATTATTGTTCCTGATGGTGGATATAATGACATTGCGATTGATATTTTAATAACAAAAATCAAATCGCTACTAGCAAAATAATTAAAAAAAAGATATAATATAGAGTAGACTAAAAAAAGGAGTATTACCATGGCTTTAGAAGAAAAATTAGAATATCAAATGACCCAAGAAGGTTATGACAAACTTGTTGAAGAATTAGAACACTATAAAAAAGTAAAACGTCCAGAAGTAATTGAAAAAATTAAAATCGCACGTAGTTTCGGGGACTTATCTGAGAACTCTGAGTACGATGCAGCAAAAGATGAACAAGGATTCATCGAGCAAAGAATTTTAGAAATGGAACAAATGATTCGTTACGCTGTTATTATCGAATTAGATGAAAAATCAAGCACAATTCGTTTAGGTAACAAAGTAACTTATCAAGAACTACCAGATGGTTTGACAGAAACTTACAAAATCGTAGGTAGTGCTGAGGCTAATCCATTTGAATACAAAATTTCAAATGAATCTCCAGTAGCACAAGCTTTATTAGGAAAAGAAGTTGGAGATGTAGCGAAAGTTTCATTACCAACAGGTCCAGAAGATTCAATGGATATCAAAATTCTAGCGGTAGAATAGTATCATGATAGCATTAATCGGTGCAATGCCAGAAGAAGTGGCTATAATAAAAGAAAAGATAGAAAATTTACAAGAAAAGAAAATAGCGCATGTAACATTTTATGAAGGTAAATATGAAGGACGTGATATTGTTCTTATGTTAAGTTTACCAGGTAAGGTGAATGCTGCTATTGCTACAACTCTATTATTAGATTACTATAAACCGGAATATGTGATTAACATAGGGACATGTGGTGCCTTACAAGGTGATATGGAAATTGGGGACATGATTGTTGCTACAGAAGTAAGACATTTTGATGTTGATGCAACAGAGTTTGGCTATGAAATTGGCCAAGTACCACAAATGCCAGCAGCATATAAGAGTGATGAAGAATTACAAAAATTAGCTTCAGAGATAAGCTTACCAAATCATAAAATCCACTTTGGGTTAGTGGGAACATCCGATTCTTTTATTTCTAATAAAGAGTTGAAAAAAGGAATATTGAAAAACTTTCCTAATATGCAAGTAGTTGAGATGGAAGCAGCAGCGATTGCTCAAACTTGTTACCAATTTGGAACAAAATTTATAGTTTGCCGTAGTGTAAGCGATAAGGCGGAAGAAGGAACAAGAGTTACTTTTGATGAATTTTTACAAATAGCTGCAGTAAACTCATCTATATTAACTACAGAATTAATTAAAAAACTTTAAAATTAATTATAAATCAGCAAAGGAGAGCAAAAGCTTTTCTTTGCTGTAATATTTATGTGAAGTAGGAGGGAAAGTATGATAACTATATTATCGAAATTATTTTTAATATTAACATCTGAAAAACTTCCGAGATACACTTTAAAATCAATTAAAAGTGGAGGCTATACAAAAGAAGAACTAGATATAATCTGTAAAATTGTAAAAGATGATTATACAAGATATAAAAAAGGATTCAGAGCTGCAATGGCAGCATTGTTTTTTTCAAATTCATTTGTATTATTTCTTGGATACTATGGAGGAGCCTCGGCAACATATTTATTTAATTGTTTGATTTTATTTATTGTGATGAGTATCTTGATTGCTATTTTTATTTATGTACAAAAAGTTAATAAAATTCGAAAAACATTTTTAAAAGCAGTGAAAAAAGGGTATCCAGAATTATATAATGAATACGAAGATAGGTTAAACGAATACGTTGATTAAAAAATATTATAGTCATAATTTTATGTAATTAATTGTATTGAAAAAAATGTTATAAAATGTTAAGATAAAATAGATAAATATTATTTAAGGAAAAGAAAAATGAAAAATATTACTGAAAGAAAATCCTTTAATTATTTGAAGAATTTAATTCAGATAAGTTTGGGATTATTGATATTTTATTTAATTTTTTCCTATTTTAAAAAAGAGATTGTTAGTTTAGACTTTAAGAAAATACATCATCTTACTTTAACTATAGGTGAGATGAAATTTATTATAGTTTTATTATTTGGTTTATTAGGGATAAGTATTTTATGTCTTTATGATTATTTTGTCCTAAGAGCCATCAATTTAACAAAAAATATGTCTTCATTCCGTATTTTTAAAATTAGTTTTATGACCAACACGTTAAATATGGTTTTAGGTTTTGGTGGTTTTATTGGCGCGGGACTTAGATATTATATGTATAAGCCATATACAAAAAATGGAAAGACATTGGTTACTGCAATAGGGATGATTCTTATTTCTATGCTTTCAGGTATAAGTTTATTATCGATTTTTGTAGTTCTAAATGTATTTCCTGGACAAGCACTATATGCTAATAATAAAATCTTTTATTATTCATTAATATTGATGTCATTATTTTTACCGTTATATCTATTTTTTAATTTGAGAAAACCGAGAATTAGAACAGATAGATATTTGAGTGTTAAATTGACAATTATTTCTTTTTTAGAATGGGTATTTGCAGCCCTTATTATTCTTATAATTCTTTATTTTTATACGGGAGATTTAGTTGCAGATAAGGAATTACAGATAATGGGAGTTATTATAGTTGCTTCAATAGTAGGATTATTAACTATGATTCCAGGAGGTTTAGGTACTTTTGATACTTTAGTACTTATTGGACTTAAAAATTTGGGTATAAATCCAGAAATTATAGGTGCGACAATTATAATATATAGATTGTCATATTATGTTGTTCCATTTTCTATTGGATGTTTTATGTTCTTAAGTGAAGGGATTAGAATGATAAAAGATAAATTTAAGAGAGGAGAAAAGTTATGATTACGACGATAATTTATGCGATAGTTGCCTATTTTATTGGAAATGTAATGGGTGGAAAATTATTAGAAAAGATTTATAAAGAAGAATTTACTAATAAAGGTTCAGGTAATGTTGGAGCAAGAAATGCAGGACGCGTTTTAGGTCCTAGATCGTTTTTATTTGTTTTAGCAGTAGATTTTTTCAAAGGATTTTTAGTAGTTATATTACTGAAAATATTAGATGTTGATTTAAAAATTGTATATATTTGTATAGTATTAGTATTACTAGGTCATATAAAACCTATTATCTTTAAGTTTAAAGGTGGTAAAGGGGTGGCGACATTCTTTGGTTGTTTAGCAGCGTTATCATTAAATTTATTCTTAATCCTAATACTTTGTACATTAGTTATAGCTATTATTGTAAAAAGTTTAACAATTGGATTTTATTCTAGTCTTCCGTTTGTAACTTATATAAACTATGTAGAAAATCCATCATTTATAATATTAGGAATTTTTATACTAGCAGTTTTATTAATAAGTGTAGTAGCTGTAAAAGATATAGAAGAGTCGTTTAATAAATATTTTAGTACAAGAAAAATTAAGAAATCAGTTCGATAGTGAGCTGATTTCTTTTTTTGTTATTTAGAATTGTTTTTTCGTAGCTCTCTTCTTATAAGAAGGGTACGTTTAATATAAATTATTGCAGTTAATAGGAATAAAACTACAGTAATTATATATGCAACATAGTAGTATTCTAGTATTTTAATTTTATTGATAAAATTAACAAAGGGTGTTAAGTATGCTATTATTAGTGCTGTAGCGTAAAAAATATTCTCATATTTTAAAAGATTTAAGATTTTATTAGTTTTTATTAATAACTTATTTTTTTCTTGAAAATATCTTACAAAGCTAACGTAGATACATATCGGGATAGTTGAGTAGAAATAGAAGATATTTTTTGTATAAAAAAATGCAGTTAATAGCATGATGAAAATAAGAAAAGTGATGATTAAGTATTTGTTATATTTCATATAATTGCCTCCCTTTTTTATAGGAAAAGTAGTGTATAATGGATAATAAAAGAAGAATTAATCAAGCTTTAAGTTCTTTATTTTAATTTTATTATAACATAATAAACATATAAAATGATAATATTGTATTTGATATTTTTGTATAATTTTATTTTAAGAAAAGATATATTGTTGAAAATATATTGTGAAACTTAACTACAATTTAATTTAAGTTTTAATTATAGTTTAAAGCTAATTTAATTGATTTTAAAGTTAATAATTTATAATACAGTTATATGATAAATAAAAATAGGAGATGATCTATATATCGTTAAAGAAAATAGCAAAATTACTAGCGAATAAGAAAGTTAGCAAGATAGTATGGATGATAATAAGCCAATCTAAATTTAAAAAGATACTGAAGAATATTAAAATAGAAAGATAAAACAAAAAACAAATTTTAATAGTTATAATATAATATGAATTTTGAATAATATAATGGAGACCAATCTATACAAAATAAAGTAGTATTTACACGCATTCTTTACGTTAATTTAAATTTGATATTATTACGATTTAAATAGTTGTAAATCGTAATAGTTACTTAAGAAGAAAATCTATTGACTTGTTATATAAAACATAATAGAATTTAAGTATAGAATATAAGATAAATATTATGGAGGCTATTAATATGAGCAAATGTGAATGTGAACACCACTGTCACTGTCATGATGCAGTAGAAGATTGTAAATGTGGAAACTGTGTTGAAGGAACTTGTGAATGTAAAGAAGGGTGTGCATGTGGATGCCATAATGCAAAAGAAGATTGCGAATGTGGCAACTGTAAGACAGGAGCTTGTCATTGTGATAAGCATGCTGCATAAAATTTTTACAAAAAAAGAGATCTGGTATTTTTTACCAAATCTCTTTTTTATTAATTTAAAATTATCTAAGCGTAATTAGAAGGTTAAGCACTCCTGTAAGAACAAGAAGGATAACGCTCCATTTAATTGTTTTAGCGAAGATTTCACTATCTCTGTTAACTAATCCAACGGCTGCTGCAGCAACTGCGATAGATTGAGGAGAAATCATTTTAGCGATTGCTCCACCTATAATATTAGAAGCTACTAATAATGAAGGGTCTACTCCAATTTGGGTCGCAGTCACAGATTGTAATCCAGCGAATAAAGATCCACTATTAACAACAGAACCAGTTAAGAATACTCCAATCCAACCTAAAATAGGAGAAAATAGTGGGAATATTTTTCCAGTATTGGCAAAAGCAAGTCCTAGTGTTGAAGACATTCCTGAATATGTAGAAATATATGCGAAAGCTAACACCGAACAAATTGTTAATATTGGAGCCCAAAGTTCTAGAGCTGTCTCTTTAATTGTTAATAAGACTATACGACTTCTCACTCTGAAAATGATAATTGTAACTATAGCTGCTAATAATATTGCTGTAGTTGTTGATGTGAATGGTGCAAAACTAAATACTGCTTTAATTGGTGTAGGGTGTTTCACGATAGGAGCAACACGAGCTACTGAACCATCGATATAGTATGGGAAGTTAAATATTAATGAATTTAATGCTCCTGCTTTTTGACCAGTTTTAGGGTTTGAAGCTTGAATTAATTGTTTGAAGAAACCAAGATTTATGATTGTAACAAATAATGTTAATAAAATAAATGGTGTCCAAGCTCTAACAATTTTTTTCGCAGTCAAGACATTATTTTCTTCAGTTAATATTTTTGCTTCAGCAACTAATATATTTTTTGGTGTCCAAAATTTTAGGAATATGATTAATGCTAGTAAGCTTACGATAGCTGAAGAAACGTTAACAAGTTCTGGTCCTACGAAGTTAAGGAAGATGAATTGAGTCACCGAATATGATCCACCTGATACTAAAATAGCAGGGAAAGTTTCTTTAATTCCTTTAAATCCATCAACCATAAATACAATTAAGAACGAAACAATAATCGTAACTAAAACTAAAACTAATGATGTATTTTTACCTAGTGTTAATGCATCGAGATCAGTAAGTGTAGCTGGGACAGTGACAGGAATACCCATGGCGCCATAAGCACCGCCAGCAATATTAGCAACTAGACAGACAGCAGCAGCTTGTAAAGGTTTGAAACCTAAACCTACTAAAATTGCAGCTGTAATAGCAACTGGTGCACCAAATCCTGCTGCCCCTTCAAGGAATGCGTTAAAAGAAAATGCAATTAAAAGAACTTGAATTCTTTTATCTGGTGAAATAGATGAGATACTTTGTTTCATTACATCAAAGAATCCCATTTTGACCGTTAATTTATATAGGAATATTGCAGCTAGTACGATACTGGAAACAGGCCATAAACCTGAAACAATACCTTGTTCAGCAGCTCCTGCAATTTTATCAACAGGCATCTTATAACAAACAGCAGCTACGATTGCTGCACTAAGAATACTTAGTCCACCAGCCGTATAGCCTTTTAGTTTAAAAATAACTAATGAAATTAAAAATATAACTATGGGAAGAGCAGCTACACCCGCAGAAAACCAAATGTTACCCATTGGATTATACTGTTGTTCCCAAATGGTATTAAGAATCATTATAATTCTTCCTCCTAAGAATGATTTATAGGAATGATTATAGAATAAGATAAAATCATAGTGCAAAAAATATGCCTGACAATAATAAATCGTAGGTTTACATATAATTGAAAAAATAATTGAATAACTTCAATTTTTAAGAAAAGAAATAAAAATAATACAATGCTAAGAAAACGTTTAAAAAAAGAATTATCAGCAAGATGTTATAAATGTTAATAATGTGTATATATTATTATTATTGTTGAATTAAAATAATTTTAAACTGGATATATAAAATACTGTTCTTACACATTTTTAAAAGTAGTTTAATTTTTAAAAATAAAAGAAATATAGCTGTGTTGTTGTAAAAATAAACAATTCTAACTATCTGTACCAATACAGATGCCAAGAGTAATGGTACAATAAAATAATAATATTGTTGAGATAAATATTATTATTTTATTGAGTCTGCAAATTTGACTTTTTTTTAGAAACATTGTATATTAGTATAGTAATATATGATTAAAAAATAATTTATATACATTTAATAAATATATATACAAACTTTGGAGGTTATTATGGTAAAAACATCAAAAGATTTAACTAAACAAGAGCATTTAGAAATGTACGAACTAATGCACCTTATTAGAGATTTTGATATGGAGTTAAGTAAACTATACTCTCGTGGTTTAGTTCACGGTATGACTCACTATTCAGTAGGAGAGGAAGCAGCTAACGTTGGAGCAATTTATCCATTAAGAAAAGAAGACTTAATGTTTTCTAACCACCGTGGACACGGTCAAACAATTGCTAAAGGAATTGAAATTGATCGCATGATGGCTGAAATCCTTGGTAAAGAAACAGGTCAATGTAAAGGACGTGGAGGAAGTATGCACGTTTATGACCTTGAACAAGGAAACATGGGATGTAATGGTATCGTTGGTGGAGGACACGGTCTAAGTACAGGTGCCGCTTTAGCTCAAAAAATGAAAAAAACAGGTAATGTTGTAATTTGCTGTATGGGTGATGGAGCTACTAACGAAGGGAGTTTCCATGAATGTTTAAATATGGCATCTAACTGGGATTTACCACTTATTTTCTACGTAATCAACAATAAATATGGTATCTCAATGGCTCAAGAGAGATGTATGCGTGTAAAAGAAATTACTGAACGTGCAGCTTCATATAGAATCAAAGGAATTCATGTTGAAGATGGAAACGATGTATTAGCTGTATATGATGCAATGCAAGAAGCTATCGAACACACTAGAAGTGGGAAAGGTCCTGTTTTAGTTGAAGCAGTATCATACAGATGGTTTGGACACTCTGCTTCAGATGCTGGTAAATACCGTAGTCGTGAAGAAGTAGCAGAATGGAAACTTAAAGATCCTAACGTAAAATATAAAAACTACTTATTAGAAAATGGAATTGCTACAGAAGAAGAATTAAAAGAAATCGAAGATAGATCAAAAGCGACTATCGATGATGCTGTAGAATTTGCTAAAGAATCACCATTTGCTGATGGTTCGATTGCATTCCAAGATAACTACGCTGACTAATATTTTAGGTTAAAATAATTTAAATAATATTTTATATAATAGGAGATTAATAGTTATGACTAAAGAAACAAAAATTATGACAATTCGTGAAGCCATAAAAGAAGCTATGACTCACGAAATGCGTGAAGATGAAAATGTATTTTTAATGGGTGAAGATGTTGGTATCTTCGGAGGAGATTTTGGTACAACAGTTGGTATGTTAGAAGAATTCGGTCCTGAACGTGTTATCGACACACCTATCAGTGAAGCTGCAATCTGTGGAGCGGCTGCCGGAGCTGCGTCAGTTGGTATGCGACCTATCGTAGATGTAACATTCATGGACTTTGTAACAATTGGTATGGATGCGATTGTTAACCAAGCTGCACCAATGCGTTACATGTTAGGTGGAGAAGTTCAAGTACCGGTTACGTATCGTTGTGCATCTGGTGCAGGTACAGGAGCAGCAGCTCAACACTGTAAAGCTCTAGAAGCATGGTTCTGTCACATTCCAGGTCTTAAAGTAGTGGCTCCAGGTACTGCTGGTGATGTTTACTCAATCTTAAGAGCTGCAATTAGAGATAATAACCCAGTTATCTACATTGAACCAAAAGCATTATTCGGACGTAAAGGTGAAGTTGAAGTAGGAAAAATTGGTGTTATTGGAAAAGGTGACATCAAAGTAGAAGGAACTGATGTAACATTAGTATCATGGGGAAGAATGTTAGAGCGTAGCTTAAAAGCTGCTGAAGAATTAAAAGAAGAAGGTATTTCAGTAGAGGTAGTAGACCCAATTACATTAGTACCATTAGATACAGACTTAATTGTTAAATCTGTACAAAAAACTGGTAAATTAGTAGTATGTCACGACTCATTCAAAACTGGTGGATTCGGTGGAGAAATCGTTGCACGTATCGCAGAAAGTGATGCATTTGATTTCTTAGATAGCCCAATTTACCGTGTAGCTGGTGCTGACACACACATTCCATCAGCCAAAAACTTAGAAAAATTAGTTGTACCTGATGTAGAAGACATCAAAGAAACAATTAAAAAAGCTGTAAATAAAAAATAAAAATTTAGTTAGCGAAGGATGTGAATAAAACATGGCAGTAGAGGTTATAATGCCAAAAGCCGGTAGTGAAATGGAAGAGGGCGAAATCGTACAATGGTTTAAAAATGAAGGTGACCATGTCGAAGCAGGAGAAGTCCTATTAGAAATCGTAACAGACAAAGTAAATATGGAAGTAGAAGCTGATACTAGTGGAACTTTATTAAAAGTACTAGCTCAAGCAGGAGATGTAGTACCAGTTGTTCAAACAATTGCATGGATTGGTGAGCCAGGAGAAGCAGTTCCTGGAGCAAGTTCAACAGGAGAGGTAGCTCCAGTAGAAACTGTTGTTGAGAAAAAAGTTGATCACACACCAGTTAAAGAAGTTGAAGTAATTGACTATTCAGGTATCCGTGCTACACCTGCAGCAAGAGCATATGCTCGTGAAAAAGGTCTTGACTTATCTAAAGTTAAAGGTACTGGTGCAAAAGGTCGTATCCACAAAGATGATGTAATAGATTACAAATTAAATTCTAAAGTTAAAATTTCACCACTTGCTGCACGTATTGCGCAAGTAGAAGGGATTAACACAGAAAGTATCGTGGGAACAGGACCTAACGGTAAAATTATGAAAGTAGATGTTCTTGCGGTTCTTAATGGTGCACCAAAAGCAGCTCCAGCTAAGAAAGAAGAAATTGCTCAGCCAGCTAAAAAAGCAGCTAAAGCACCAAATGAAAACCAATGGGGAGTTGTTGAAACAGTACCGATGTCACCAATGCGTAAAGTTATTTCTAAACGTATGAGTGAATCTTACTTCAGTGCACCAACATTTGTGGTTAACGTAGAAGTTGATATGACAGAACTTTTAGCATTACGTAAAAAAGTTGTTGATGCAATTATCGAAGAAACTGGTAAAAAAGCAACAGTTACAGACTTTATTTCATTAGCGGTAATCAAATCATTAATGAAACACCCATATGTAAATGCTTCTTTATCAAGTGATGAAAAAGAAATGTATTTACACCACTATGTAAACTTATCAATCGCTGTTGGTATGGATAGTGGATTAGTAGTACCAGTAATTAAAGGTGCCGATAAGATGAGTCTTAAAGAGCTTGTAGTAGCTTCTAAGGAAATTACAACTAAAGCTCTTGCTGGTAAATTAAAACCAGATGAAATGGCAGATTCAACATTTACAATCAGTAATTTAGGTATGTACGGAGTTAAGAGCTTTGTACCAATCATTAACCAACCCAATACAGCTATTTTAGGTGTAAGTGCAACTGTACCAAAACCAGTAGTATTTAATGGAGAGGTTACTGTAAGACCTATTATGACATTGACATTAACAGCGGATCACCGTGTTGTCGACGGATTAGAAGGAGCTAAATTCATGAAGACACTGAAAGAAGCTATTGAAAATCCACTATCATTACTAATTTAATAATGATATAATATAGTTAGAAAATAAGAGAAAAGTGTATTAAGGAGTGATTATAACATGGCAGTAGAAGTTATTATGCCAAAAGCCGGAAGTGAAATGGAAGAAGGCGAAATCGTACAATGGTTTAAGCAAGAAGGTGAAGAAGTAAAAGAAGGTGAAGTCCTACTTGAAATCGTAACTGATAAAGTTAACATGGAAGTTGAAGCTGAAGCAAGTGGAACATTATTAAAAATTCTTCACCCAGCTGGATCAACTGTACCAGTTGTTCAAACAATTGCTTGGATTGGACAACCTGGTGAAGCAGTACCAGGAGCTGATGGTGCAACAGCAGCAGCTCAAGAAGTTGTTAAAGAAGTAGCAGCCGATGTAAAAGTACCTGAAACTAAAGCAGAAGAAGTATTACCAAAACGTGAACGTCGTGGAGAATATGATGTTGCTGTTATCGGTGGTGGACCTGCTGGATATGTAGCAGCTATTAAAGCAGCTCAATTAGGTGGAAAAGTAGCACTAGTAGAAAACCGTGAACTTGGTGGAACATGTCTAAACCGTGGATGTATTCCAACAAAAACATTCTTACATAATGCTGAAATTATTAACTACATCCGCTCAGCAAAAGATCGTGGTATCAAACTTGTAAATGATGCATTTACAGTTGACATGGAACAAACTGTAGCAGTTAAAAATAAAGTATCTAAAACACTATCAGGTGGAGTAGCTGGATTACTTAAATCTTACGGTGTTAAAGTATTTAATGGAGTAGGTCAATTAACAGCTGATAAAAAAGTTGTTGTTGATGAGAAAGAAACTATCGATGCTGATAACGTAATTTTAGCTGGTGGTTCTAAAGTAAGTAGAATTAATATTCCGGGAATGGATAGTGATAAAGTTCTTACAAGTGATGAGTTCTTAGATATTACAGAAGTACCATCTCGTTTAGCAGTAATCGGTGGAGGGGTAATCGGTTCTGAATTAGGACAAGCATTCGCTACATTTGGTTCTAAAGTAACTATTGTTGAGATGGCTGATCGTCTTATTGCTGGTATGGATAAAGATGCTTCTGTAGCATTAGAAAAACAATTCAGAAAACAAGGTATCAATGTTCTTACATCTACTAAACTATTAGAAATCGTTGACAAAGGTCATGAAGTAGTAGTTAAAGTTGAAGGAAAAGAAGATATCGTTGCAGATAAAGTTCTATTATCTATCGGACGTGTTCCAGATAACACATGTCTTGGAGAATTAGCTGATAAATTCGAAATGGAACGTGGACGTGTTAAAGTTGACGAATACATGGAAACTTCTATTAAAGGAATCTATGCTCCTGGAGATATTAACGGAGTTAAAATGTTAGCTCACGCAGCATTCAAGATGGGAGAAATCGCTGCTGAAAATGCAATGGGTCACCACAAAAAAGTTGATCTTAAAGCAACGCCAGCAGCAATCTACACTCATCCAGAAATCGCTATGGTTGGTTTAACTGAAGATCAAGCTCGTGAAAAATATGATGTTAAAGTTGGTAGATTCAACTTTGGAGCTAATGGACGTTCATTAGCATCTAACCACGGTGAAGGATTTGTTAAAGTAATCATGGATACTAAATACAGAGAAATCTTAGGTATCCATATCGTAGGACCAGTTGCAGCTGAAATCATCAATGAAGGTTCAACTCTACTACAAACTGAAATGACAATTGATGATGTTATGGATATTATCCATGGTCACCCAACATACTCAGAAGCTTTATACGAAGCAATGGCTGATTGTATCGATATGTGTATCCATGCACCTAAGAAAAAAACTAAATAAGTTTAATGAAAAAAAGCAACTAGATTTCTAGTTGCTTTTTTATAATATTTTTAATTAAATTTGAGGTATATAATTAATTCTATTTTTTTAATGGTAATCAATTTATATATAACAATACACCCAAGCAAGATATAATTTGCTTGGGTGTAAGTATTAACGAGAACTTTCAGCCTTATGAACTTCTTTGTGTAATGTTTGTAAATTTATACTTACAGCTTTATATTCTTCGCTTTGAGGTAATTCAAGTTTAAAATTAAGTGGTTTAGACACTTCTACAGTAGCATTCTTAATATCGAAATTAAATACATGTCCACCTTGAGTGCGATCATCACTGATGTAGTGAAGATGGAAACCTCCAACACCAACTCCCTGAGTATATTCTGGAGAAAAGAATCCAACTATTGTACCTTTACTATTTTCGTAATTAAATATGCTTTGTGTTTTTAGTATTTCTAAAAGACTTGGGTAAGGTTTTTCATGTTTTTTAGGTGAACGAGTATCTATTTTATCAAACACACCAGTAATTTTTATTGCATAAAAATAATTTGGATTTAGATATTCACTGATATCCTTATTTAATGTTTCAAAACTTGTTCTAGTTATTTTTTTAAAGTTTGTAGAAAACTTAGTAATGTTTGAAAAAGGTGAGGTTGCCTCTTTGGGTTGCAGGGTAGAGAAACCATTACTATCAGTTTTATAGACTTCACCATCAAGTATAATCATTTCACCATCAACACCTTCAAAAGTACCAATACCAAAATCACCATATTTTAGTAACTTTTCTATTGTAGTAGTTCCACTAAATGCCCCACCCATGAGTGCAGCCATTGTACTATATTGATATAACATAATAAAACTCCTTTTATATTATAAATTTATAATTTAGTGTTAATTCCAAAATTAGAATTTTTTAGAGATAATTTTGATAAAATTAGTTTAAATAGCTATCTTGAAGAGTTTCACCAAGTTTAATATTATCGCTATAATCCACAGGAACATCTATAACAACTGGACCTTCGATTTCGAAAGCTTCTCTTAAACATTTTGCAAATTCTTCTTTAGTTGTAGCACGCATTCCTACAGCGCCATAAGATTCCGCATGTCTTTTTATATCCACTTGTCCAAGGTGAACAGCCGAGTCACGACCGTACTTCATCTCTTGTTGGAAAGCCACCATATTATAAGATGAATCATTCCAAACAACATGAACTATAGGTGATTTTAAACGAACAGCAGTTTCAAGTTCCATTGCTGAGAATAAAAAGCCACCGTCTCCAGATATGGATAGAGTTTTTTTATTAGGGTAAAGTAAACCAGACGCTATAGCCCACGGTAAAGCTACTCCTAAAGTTTGCATACCATTAGAGAAAAGTAAATGACGTGGTTCATATGAGCGGAAGTGTCTTGCTAACCATATTCCATGAGATCCAATATCACAAGTAACAATAGTATCATCAGAAACTGCATTTTGAGTTTGTTGAATAATCTCTAGTGGATGAAGGCGACCTTCAATTTTTGATTTAGGAGGTTCATCTCGTTTAACAATTTCTTCTTGAAGTTCTTTTAGATAAGATAGATTTTCTTCTGAAATTCGTACTTTTGGATTTCCTTCATAAATACATTTTAAAGTTGCTGAAATATCACCGATAAGCTCAATATCAGGTTGATAATCACGATCTATTACAGCAATAGTATCATCTATATGTACTAAAGTAGCATTTTTATTTGTGTTCCAAT
Organism: uncultured Gemella sp.; assembly: GCA_947254465.1. Taxonomy (GTDB): domain Bacteria; phylum Bacillota; class Bacilli; order Staphylococcales; family Gemellaceae; genus Gemella. The sequence goes on from CAMYEU010000008.1 coordinate 18,559, forward strand.
AAACAGGATCATATTCTATAGGATCATAACCAATAGAGATAATTAAGTCAGCTTTATTTAGTAATCTATCTCCAGGCTGATTTCTAAATAACCCTACGCGTCCATAAAAATGTTGAACCAATCCACGAGAAATGACACCTGCAGCTTGGAACATTTCAACTACTGGTATACCAGTTTTAGCCACTAATAAACGAATTGCTTCTGTAGCTTCTTTGGTAGAAGCATTCATACCCAGTAAAAGAACTGGAAGTTGAGCATTTTCAATTTTCTCCACTAAATCGCTTACATGTTTAGGGTCGGCTATACCTAAAACAGGTTCTTTAAGTTTTTTTATGGCTTTTACAGAGGTGTTCTCATTTATGACATCTGCGGGTAGAGATACAAACGTAGCACCTTTTTTAGGTTCTTTAGCTTTTCTAAAAGCATTAGTAATAGCTTCAGAAATACTATCTTGATGACCTACTTCAACAGCTGATTTAGTTACTGGACGAAGTAAGCTTACGTTGTCCATGCTTTGATGTGTTTGTTTTAATAAGTCAGAACGCTTAACTTGACCTCCTATAGCAACAACAGGATCCCCTTCAGAGTTTGCAGTAATAAGTCCAGTGGCAAGGTTACTAACACCTGGACCAG
>CAMYEU010000009.1 GCA_947254465.1 uncultured Gemella sp.
CGTTCAAAATATGAAAACAATAGCACTAAGAGAGGTATAATCATCTCTTAATACTACTGATGCTTTAGTCATAAGGCTTATTTTTTTTGAAAAACGACCAAAACATCAATATGTTCATTGATATTTTGGTCGTTTTGTCAACAATCTGAAAGAGGAACTTGGAAAATACCAAGCTCCTCTTTATTTGTTACTTCGTTAAATTTTTATAAATTTGTTGTTTAATAAATTGTAAATCATGCTCCTCAGTAGGACAAGGAACGTCTTCAAAAAGAATAAATCTTTGAGCTGAGTAGGTCATGATAGGTCCAGCGAATGAACGAATGACTTCGGCTGGCGATAGTTTTCCGTTAATTTCAGGATTATTTTCTTTATGTTTTTGTAATATGCCTTTAAAATTTATTTCTGCAAAGACTGCTTTTAAAGAATTGATAAGTTGTGCTTTTAAATTCTCGTTTGTTAATATCTCTGAGAATACTATTTTTACAGTATCCTTATTCTCTTTTAGGAAAACCATACGATCTTCAACAACGTAACTTATTAAATCTTCAAGTGAATTAGTATTTTGAATTCTTTTTAGAAAATTTAAAAACAATTTAGGAATAACAGGGACTATTATTGAATATAATAAATCTTCTTTAGTTTTAAAGTATTTGAATACAGTTGCTTGACTAACGCCTGCTTCTTTAGCGATTTGAAGCGTAGATGTCCCATGATATCCTTGTTTTGCGAATAATTTAATTGCAGCTTCTATTGTTTTTTTCTTACCAGGTGGAAAGGTTTCGTTATGAGATATGCTAAAGTAAGATTGTAAGATATTTTCAGTCATAAGAGTCTCCTATTGTTTTTTAAACTTTTCTATATCGTTTTAAGCCTAGAATATTAAGGATTATTAGAAGGATGCAAAGTGCGAGTAGAACAATGATATCAGTTTTAATCGCAAGAAGATTTTTACCTTCTAAAATTATTTTGCTTAATCCGTTACTAGCATACGTAACAGGTAGGATTTTACTAATATAGACAGCGATTTTCCCCATACTCTCAACAGATACTATTCCTGAAAAGAACATTTGCGGAATGATTATTACTGGAACGAACTGCATAATTTGGAATTCTGATTTTGCAATTGTAGAGATTAGTAAACCTAATGTTAAGGCAACCATTGCTAGCAATACATTAACTATTATAACATAAAACGGATTTCCAGCAATTTCAATATTTAATAAATATATAGATGATAAAGTGACGATAATAGTTTGAATTACAGCTAATGAGCTATAAGATAGCACATATCCTAGGACGACTTCGCTTCTTTTTACTGGAGTAGCTAAAAGTCTATCTAGAGTTCCACTAGTACGTTCTTTTAATAGAGCCATACCAGATATTAGAAACACGAAGAAAAATAGGATATAGCCGATTAAAGTAGGTGCAACTTTATTGAAAAATGTTGAATCTGCATTACCGTAGTTATAATATTCTTTAACTTCAGGTTCTTGTTTGCTTTCACTTAATTTAGGATTTGCTTTTTTTACAATTTCTACCAAGTTTTTTGCTTCTGATGCTTTTATAGAGCTTTTTAAAACTTGTTGAGCTTGCATAGTTTTAGTAGAATCTATGTTAGCGTGAGTTACTGTATAAGTATTGTTATCGTAAGAAATTACAGTATCAATCTCATTGTTTTTTAATTTTTCTTCAGCAGCTTCTTTTGATTGATATTCTTCTAGATGAACGCTATCGATATCTTTCATTACAGATACGACACTTTGAGGAGTGTTTACAGAAGCGACAGTAATTTCAGAATTTGTATTTGCTGAAAAGACTATGCTGATTAGCCACATTATAAAAATTGGAGCAACGAACATCATTGCTAGAGTTCGTTTGTCTCTAAAAAATTCTTTAAAAACTCTTTTTGAAATAGTTAAAATTCTCATTTTATTTTTCCTCCACTTTTAAGAATACTTCTTCGATAGTAATAACATTATTTTTTTCTTTTAGATTTTTTGGTGTGTCAAAATCTATAATGTCTCCACGAAGAAGAAGTCCAACTTTGTCTGTAAGTTCTGCCTCATCCATTACGTGAGTCGTTACTAGTATGCCAACACCGTTATCCCTTTGTTTGAATAATTCTTTCCAAATGTTACGGCGAAGGCTAGGATCTATGCCGACAGTAGGTTCATCGAGTATAAGTAACTCGGGGCTACCGATTAATGCAATAGCGAGTGAAAGTCTGCGTTTCATCCCACCTGAATAATTCGATACTAATTTTTTCAAGTGGTCGGTTAGGTCGACTATTTTTGCCACATAAGCTATCTCTTCTTTTAGTTGTTTTGAAGGAATGCCTTTCATTTTGCCGAAGAATTCTAAATTTTCATAGCCGGTAAGCATTTCATAAAGGGCATCGCTTTGTGCCATATATCCAATATTAGAAAGAATTTCTCTTTTTGGCATTTTGTTATCTAGAACAAGGGCTTCACCTTTATCCGCTTTTTCCATACCGAGCATCGTTTTTATTAATGTTGATTTTCCGGCTCCTGAAGGACCAATAAGACCGACAATTTCACCTTTTTCTAGGTTGAAATTGATATTGTCAAGAACTGTTTGATCGCCGAAGCTTTTTGATAATGAAGTAATTTGTATTAATTTTTTCATAAGAATCACCTTTCTTTTTAGAAGTGAGTGAACACTCACTCTATAAATAAAAAAATATAGCTGAGATTATTTGAGAGATATTAGTTCACCTAATATTTTTAGAACTGCGATTAATAAGGCATCGTTCACGATAGGTGCTAAGAGATATCCCATTAGAAATAAGATTTCAAACCTCTAGTGAGTAGTTGCTTACCTTATGTTTAATATTATAGTGAGTAATTACTCACTTGTCAAGAAGAAAATTTAGAAAGTTATGATAAGGGGATGAAAATAAGTATTCCTCTGTTATTGTGATTTTTGAGATATTTATTACAAAATCTTATAATATAAACTTCATTTAAGGTCTAGTAAGTACAATATATACAAAATATGTGATATAATATTTATAAAGTCAGAATAATAAAATATCAAAAATAAAGTCAGGAGGAATTTATTATGATAGATGGATTAAATAAATTATGGAATAAATTTCTTAATTTTTTAGAAGATAAAAAGATGTATAAATCATATGAAGGAGCTGTAATTTCTGGAGTATGTAGTGGTTTAAGTGAAAGATTTGGAATAAGTGCTAGTTTCTTACGAGTACTATTCTTATTAGCGAGTATTTTCTCATTCGGTAGTCCGATATTGATATATATACTGTTATCGATAATAATGCCGGTAAAACCGATGAAAGAAAACTACAGAAAATCAAGCTATATCGATGGACGTGCTTGGGAAAAATAAAATAAATAAAAAGTTCTAATTGATCATGTGTCAATTAGAACTTTTTTCTTATTTCACTGCATTGATAAATCTAGCTGCAATTTCTTTTGGACGAGTGATAGCTCCACCAACTACTACGCTGAATGCACCTGCCTCATAAGCTGCTTTTGCTTGATCAGGATAGTGGATACGACCTTCTGCGATTATAGGTACAGAAATAGTTTCAGATAATTTTTTGATAAGACCTAAATCTACTTCGTTTGGTCTATCTTTTGTATTTTCTGTATAACCACTTAATGTAGTTCCGACAAAATCAAGACCGATATTAGCAGCATTTACACCTTCTTCGAATGTAGCAATGTCTGCCATTAAAAGAATGTCAGGGTACTTGGCTTTGATTTCTGCGATAAAATCATTGATTGTTGTACCATCAAAACGAGGGCGTAGAGTACAGTCTAAGGCGATTATTTCACAACCTGTTTCTACAAGAGCATCTACTTCTTTCATAGTTGCTGTGATGAATTGTGACATCCCTTCATAACTTTGTTTAATAATTCCGATAACAGGTAGGTCAACTGTTTCTTTGATTTGAATTATATCAGTAACTCCTTGTGCACGAATACCAACAGCTCCAGCTTCTTTAGCAGCTAGTGCCATAAGTTTCATAATTCCACCTTCTTCGACATATAGTGGTTCTCCAGGTAAAGCTTGGCAAGAAACGATAATTCCGCCTTTGATTTGGTTTAATATTTTTTCTTTTTTGTTCATAGTTAGCTCCAATCCGATGCTTAATCTTTAATTGTTAAGCTGTAGTATTTGTAATTTATAAAGATTTTTACGTATTCAAAAATTTTACCGTCTGCAAAGTAGGTGTACCTATCAAATTCGAAGCATGGTTCACCGTCTTTAGCGATAAAATTGGCAATTTCTTCAGGAGTATCAACTATAACTTGCATAGTTTTTTTAGACTTTTCTTGGTGAATATCTATGCGATATTTCTTTCTAATCATAGTAGCTAGTTCTTTAAAACTATCGATATCATCAATATTAACATCAGGTAAATATTTTATTGGAATATAGTTAGTTTGGTGAGCCCACGCAATATTACCGATATATTTTATACGAGCTACTTTTAGAAGTTTTTGATTTTTTAATTTTAATTTTGAGCAAAGCTCTTTATCTTGAATAATCTCAGCTTCAATAACTTCAGAATGCTCAGATACTGATTCTTTAAAATTTTTATGAAAGTTATTATTTTCTGTAACAAAAACTTTTTTATTAACTAATGTTTTGTTGACAAAACTTCCTTTACCTTGAATTCTAAAAATGTAGCCAGCAGATTCTAGTTCGTTCAGTACACGCACGGCAGTAGTACTACTAACATTATATATTTCTTTTATCTCTTTTTCTGTATAGAGTTGTTCACCTTCTTTAAAAATACCGGTTTGGATTTTTAAAATGATGTCATTTATAATCTTTTCGTATTTTTTCAAGTTGATCCCTCCTTGATTTAATATATATTTATCAAAATTTAATGTGTTAACTTAAATTTATATTATCACTTATAGAGAATTTTGTAAAGAAAAAAATAAAAAAACATTAGAAGAAATTTAAACGGTTGCAAAAAGTATAAATTAATGTAGAACAGGGCTTTGAAGTTCTGTTGGAAAATGGAAATCCCTCCTTACTATTTAAGTAAAGAGGGAATAAAGTTTAATGTTTTATTTTTCTACAAATGGGCTGATAGCTCCGTATAGAGCTGCGTCATTTCCTAATTCAGCTGCTAGGAATTTAGTTTGGTTGTTTTCAATTGGGTGTAGTTCACGTACTTTAGCTTCAAGTTTATTTAATAAGTAATCTCCTTGAGCAGAAACAGCACCACCGATTACAATGTACTTAGGATCTAGGATACATAGTAAGTTAACAATACCACGAGCAAGTTCGAATAACCATTCGTCTAGAACTTTTAGTGCACTTGTATCTTCGCGTTTACAAAGGTCGAAGAATTCGATAACGCTAAGTCCTTCGTACATTTCGGCTTTGATTTTTCTATCTAAAGCGATAGTAGAAGCACGTTGTTCGTAAGTAGTTTTAGTGTCGAAATCGTAAAGAGATTGTCCGATTTCACCTACACCGAAGTTAGATCCGAAAGGAAGACTAGTAAGGTAGTAAGCTCCACCGATTCCAGTTCCTAAAGCCATACAGAATACTTCATCTAAACCTTTTGCTCCACCAAGCCATTGTTCACCAAGTAAGGCACAGTTAACATCGTTATCTGCGTATACTGGGATACCTAGTCTATCTCCAAAATCACGTTTGAAGTTAGTTCCAAGATAGTTCTTAATAGTTGGAGCTGAACGGATAACTTCCATGTTAACATTGTCGATAACACCAGCCGCAGAGATACCAGCTGCAGAGAAGTTATAGCTTTCACGGATTTTGCTTGCGATTCTGAACATTTCATCAGTAATTTTTACAGTTACATTGTCAGGTGTTTTACAAGTTTCGTAATGTACGATTTTGTGATTCTCATCGAATACAGCAAATTTAATGCTTGTTCCACCAATATCAATACCTAATAACATAATATACCTACTTTCTAAATAAAGATATTTTTATCTTTAATGTTGTTGATTTTAAAATTTTTATACAACGATATATTACCATAAAATTGGTGTTTTGAAAACTGTTTCTTGCAAAATAATAAAAGGTATATGCTGTATAAAGAAGAGTAATTAGTGTATAATGAATTTGAAATTAGAATAGTTTAAGGAGAATAAAATGGATAAGATAGTTTTTTTAGAGCCTGTATTTTGTGAAAGAATATGGGGTGGTCGTAATTTAGAGAAGTTTGATTTTTCTATTCCACAAGGAAATATTGGAGAAGCATGGGTGATTGCTGCTCATGATAATGGTAGTTCAAAAATAATAAACGGTGAGTTAGCAGGGTTAACATTAAAAGAAGCGTATGAGAAACAACCTAGTTTATTCACTGAGAAAGTATATGATAAGTTTCCTTTACTAATTAAGATTTTAGATGCTAGCGATAATCTATCAGTTCAAGTACACCCTGAAGATGATTATGCACGAGTAAATGAGAATGGTGAACTAGGTAAAACTGAATGTTGGTATGTATTGGATGCTAAAGAAGGTGCTAAGTTAGTATATGGACATACTGCTAGAACAAAAGAGGAGTTCAATGATAAAATAGATCGTGCACAATGGCAAGAGTTGTTCATAGAAGAAGAAGTTAAGGTGGGAGATTTTTTCTATATTCCAGCAGGGACACTTCATGCGATAGGAGAAGGAATATTAATATATGAAGTACAGCAAAATTCTGATACGACATATCGAGTATATGATTATGATCGTGTCGATAAAGATGGCAATAAACGTGAACTTCATATAGAAAAAACAAAAGATGTAAGTAAAGTTCCGTTTGAAAAAGTTACCACAAGCCCTAAAGAAGAAAAATTAGAAGGTGCTACAGTAACATACTTAGCAGATGAGAAGTACTTCTCTGTGTTTAAGGTCGAAGTGGAAGGACAAGTTTCTCTAGAAAAAACTAAAACAGGAAATCTATTTACCGTCCTTAATGGTAGCGGAAGTATAGAAGTAGATGGCAACAGCTATGATGTGAAAAAAGGCGATAGTTTTATTTTAACAACGGATTGTAGTAAATATATGTTAAAAGGAGATATGTTCTTAATCGGGAGTTATGATAGATAAAATTAAAATGAGACTATCCAGGTAAGAGAGATAGTTTTAAAATTAAAATATAATATATATATCTATTAACTAATGAATATCTATTTGAAGTAAATAAAAAACTCGTAGATGTTTTATTAGGAGCTAGAAGCGACTTTATTAAATCAAATTTTAAGAAATAATGATTAATAAGTCGCTTTTTATTTTTAAACACATTAAATTTTAATGTATTAAATAGATGATACAAGGCTAGACAGATTATGTATAGATAGAATATAAATATATAACAGAGACAAACCAATATATTGATTCATCTATAATAATAAAATCAATAGTTAAAAGGTTTTCAAAAAAAGTAGAATTTTATGGATTTTCTATTGACAAACTAGAGAAAACGTTTTAAAATATAAGTGTATTAAAATTTAATGTGTTAAATAAATGCACTAACTAAAAACAAATAACGGAGGTTATCATAATGAAAGATTTAAAAGGACTATATTCAGCTTTACTTATTCCATTTGATGAAAATGGTGAGGTTAAAGAAGAGGGATTAAGACAAGTTATAGAGCACAACATTAACGTAAGTAAAGTTGATGGTTTATATGTTAATGGAAGTAGTGGGGAAAACTTCTTATTAAATACTGCTCAAAAGAAACAAATTTTTAAATTTGTAAAAGAAGTAGTAGGAGATAGAGTTAAACTTATTGCTCAAGTTGGATCATTAGATTTAAATGAAGCGGTAGAATTAGCTAAATTTGCTACAGAATTAGGATATGACTCATTATCAGCAGTTACTCCATTCTATTACCCATTATCATTCAACGAAATCAAACACTACTACAAAACAATCATCGATGCTACAGATAACAGCATGATTCTTTACTATATTCCATTCTTAACAGGGGTTAAAATTAGTTTAGATCAATTTGCTGAATTACTAGAAGATGAAAAAGTTATCGGTGTTAAATACACTGCTGCAGACTTCTATCAATTAGAAAGATTCAGAAAACGCTTCCCTAATAAATTGATTTGGTCTGGATTCGATGAAATGTTAGTTCAAGCAGCTATCACTGGAGTAGATGGAGCTATCGGTTCTACATACAATGTTAATGGACAAAGAAGCCAAGAAATCTTCAGACTTGCTAAAGAAGGTAAAGTTGCTGAAGCTTACGAACTTCAACATGAAGCAAACGATGTAATCGAAAAAGTATTAGAATTAGGATTGTATCAAACTCTTAAAGAAATCTTAAAAGTTAAAGGTATTGATGCAGGAACTTGTAAAAAACCTATGAAATCATTTGATCCAGCTAAATTAGCTGAAGTTGAAAAATTAGTTAAAGATTATAACCTATAATTTTTAAAATAAGGAGTAAAAAAATAGGGACTGGGGAGAGGAGAATTTCTCCTCCTTCCCAATTATTAGAAAAAATATTATTAAGAAAAAATAGGAGGGGAGTACCATGGATAAAATAGGATTTGGTACACTTAACAGTATAGTTTTAGCGGTTTATCTGTTAGCTATGCTAGCTATAGGGGTGTATTTCACTAAAAAAGCGGGTGAAAGCACGGACGAATTCTTTAAAGCCGGAGGAAATATTCCATCTTGGGCAGTAGGATTCTCGATTTATGCAACAACATTATCAGCAATTACATTTATGGCAACACCGGAAAAAGCATTTAACGGTGACTGGACATATGCAGCAGGGAACTTTTCAATTATCGCGATTATTCCGATATTAATTCACTACTATGTTCCATTCTTTAGAAAATTAAATGTAACGACAGCATATGAATATTTAGAAGAACGTTTTAATCCTAGTGTACGTGTAGTAGGAAGTGTGTTATTCTCACTATTCCATATTGGACGTGTAGCTATCGTTATTTATTTACCAACAGTTGCTATTACATCGGTATCAACACTTAACCCATTCTTAGTATGTGCGGTTATCGGATTACTTTGTGTGGTTTACTCATTCTTAGGAGGAGTAGAAGGGGTTATTTGGACAGACGTTATCCAAGGTATTATCTTACTTGGAGGAGCTGTTTTAGTAATTATCTTAGGGGCATACCACGTAGGTGGATTTGGACACATTACTCAAGATGCTCTAGCAAATGGTAAAATTGTAACTGCTGAGAAATTTAGCTGGTCATTAACTGCATCTACTATTCCAATTATCTTCATTGGATCAGTGTTTAACAGTTTACAACAATATACAGCTTCTCAAGACGTAGTTCAACGTTATAGTACTACAGAGTCAGTTGAAGAAACTAATAAATCACTTTGGACAAATGGATTATTAGCATTCATCTCAATTCCAATCTTCTATGGAATGGGAACAGTTTTATACAGCTTCTACAAAGGTAGCCACGCTGTAACAAAATTACCAGACTTCATGAACGCTGAAGTAGTAGGTAAAGCAGCTAATACAACAGCTTTAGTACCTTACTTCATCTTAACTGCATTACCTGCGGGGGTTGCGGGATTAGTTATCGCAGCTATCTTAGCAGCGGCTCAATCAACTATCGCATCAAGCTTAAACTCAATTTCAGCTTGTATCACAGTTGACATTAAACAACGTTTCTTTGGATTAAGTAAAGATGCTAAACAAGATGTTCTATTAGCTCGTATTATTATCATCGTAGCGGGTGTATTAGGAACAATCGCAGCATTATACTTCGTAAACTCTAACCAAAAAGAAACTTGGGATTTATTCCTTAAATATATCGGACTTCTAGGGGTGCCTTTAGCTGGTACATTCGCGCTTGGTATCTTTACTAAACGTGCAAATGGAGCGGGAGCATTATTAGGATTATTAGTAGCAGGACTTGTATGTTGGTACATCCAAGACTTTACAACTTATGCTAAACAAAGTCCATTTATATTCTCTGGATTCTCATTCTTAAGTGCATTGGTATTCGGTTATATCTGTAGTTTCTTCTTTAAATCTACTAAAAATATTACTGGACTTACTATTCACACTAAAGATCATGAATACGTAAAAGAAGCAAAATAATAAAGTCAGATTTCAAAATATAACAAACTTATAGAATAATCCTCGACTTAGCGTTGAGGGTTATTTTTGTATGGACTTTTATACAATAATGGTATTTGCTAACATAGAAAATAGAGATGTAAATAATTGAATGTGTGAAGATGATAAATTGTCTTTCTTGTTGTTAATGAGATATAATTAAAGAAAAATATATGTCAGGAAGATAAAGAGATGGATTTAGTAAGAGAAAGAAAACTAAATTATGAGATTAATATTGTTAGAGATGAATTGGAGTTTCAATTATTAACAGTTGAATTCGAAGCCGTAGATTATTCAAAAATTCATGCGGAGATTGTCGTAAAAAAAGTTAATAATAAAGGATTTATACTAGAATTTCCAGATTATGAAGAAGTCCCTAGGAGTTTTTTAGGCCTTATGAATTATTATGCTTTAGGCTATAGTGCTGCAACATTACACATTAGAGGAGATAGGGGAAGAAGTGAAAATAAACAGCCGGCTTCGATATATTTTCCTTTTCTAAATAATAATAATAACCGAGAAGACTTATATTATAATTATGCCTATCAAGATGGAATAGATTTTGTGAATATTTTAAAAAGAGAATTTCCAAATTTAGAGGTGAATGTTGTTTCTAAAGGACAAGGTGCTACAATAGGAATCGTGGTTTCAGCTGTAGGAGAGTCCGTGGATAGGCTATTTATTTCGAATATGCAGAATTTTGATTTTAAATATATTTTTGATAACAATCTTGATGTTGGAGTTTATGAAGGAATTAGAGAATATGCACGTAATTACCCTGAGAAAGAAGAGTATCTGTTGACGAGATTAGGGGAAATAGATGTGATGCAATATTGTGATGGGGTTAGTGCAGAAGTGCACTTTGGATATTCAAAATTAGACGAAAAGAATATTGTTATTAATAAAAAGTTAGAAAGTATGTTTAAACGAAAAGAAGTAACTATCTTTGATTGTGAAGAAGAGAATCTTCATGTGAAGTTGTTGGAAAAGTGGTTGCTTAGAGATTTAAAGCTAGGAGTCGAATAGAGAGAAAACTAAAAAATCCGAATCTAATAGTTATATAAAGTTATAGGAAACATGAAGGTTTTACATATAAATGTATATTAACATATTAGACTCGGATTTTTTTATTATTTAAGTTTTTCTATTTCTTTAGTTAGTAATTCTTCTGTTACACCCCCAGCAATTCTATTTCCGATTGTACCATCGCTATTGATGAAAATATGTGTCGGGAATGAACGAATTGCGTAGTTTATGATGAAGCGGTCGTTAACGTCGAAAAGAACAGGATAAGTCACGCCAAGTTCTTTTGCTTTATTAAGGATTACATCTTTACCTTTGTCTTGAGGACTTTGGTTTTTAAACTCAGAATCGTTAGGAGAAGTCATCGATAGGAAGACAACATCCTTATTGTTTTTTAATTTTTGGTAAGTTTTTTCTAACTCTGGGATTTCTCTCATACAAGGTCCACACCAGCTTGCCCACATATTAATGTAAACTTTTTTCCCTTTAAAATCGCTAAGTTTTACAGTTTTTCCATCTTTATCCATAGCTGTAAAGTCAAAAGCTTGGATAGCTTTGTTCTCGCTAGTTGAAGATGTTGTAGTTTGTTTGTTAGTTTCTTCTTTCTTATCAGAAGTACTAGAACATGCACTTAAAATTAGAGCACTACTAAGAAGTGTTGCGCTAAGTACTGTTAGTTTTCTCATATTATTTTCCTCCAATTCAAATCACAAGTTAAGAAAAATATCTAGTTAGAGAGATAAATGATCCACTCAGAATTAATATACCGATTAAGATAAGGATAATACCTGAGATAACTTGTGTGTATTTTAAAATGTTTGTATGTTTTTTGAATAGTTCTAATAATTTTGAAGCGAAGAATGCAACAAGGATAAACGGTAAGATAAATCCTAAGCAGTATGCAAGAATTAGAAGAACACTCATTATTCCAGTATGACTAGATGCGTACAGGAAAACACTAGCTAAGATTGGTCCAATACATGGTGTCCAAGAAAAGCTAAAAGTGAACCCCATTAAAAAAGCAAGAATGGGAGTAGTTTTATTTCCTTTTCTCTTAACTTTGTTTTTTATTGAAAATTCTTGTTTTAAGAAGCCTATCTTAAATACTCCTAGTTGTAATAATCCCATGAAGATGATTAAGACACCGCTGACGATTTGCAATGTTTTAATGTTTTCATTTAAAAATATACTGATAAAACTAGTTGCAAAAGCTAGGATGAAAAATGTTGAACAAATACCTAATACGAATGATAGTGTATTTGTAATAGTGTTACGTTTATTGAAGACTAGTTCCCCGCGTTCATTCATTTCTTTTTTTCCTGCAAGAATACCGATATAGATAGGTAATATAGGTATAACACAAGGAGAAAGGAATGATAGCAGTCCCTCTAAGAAGACAAGAGTCATTTTTAAGGAAGAACTAGCTGTATTAAAATCTGTCATAAAACCCCCTAAAGTAAAATTTAAAATTACAGGTTTACTATATAATAAAAACGCTTAAAATGCAATTTAACTGCTTATAGATTATAATTAATATTACGAATTTCACATAATGTAACAGGGAATTATCGTTATTATTACAAAACTGTTACAAACCTTGAAAAAAGCTATGTTTAACCATATAATGATATTATGTCAAATTTTAGAACGTTGTTCAGTAAGTATTGAACAAGTTTGATGGCGTTTATAGAGAAAAATAATTAAGATAGAAATTAAAAAATTAGAAAATAAAAATAGTATTTATAACGTAGTATAGATGAGTCATTTGACTCAAACCCAATTTTAAGGAGATTAAGATAAATGAGTAAATTACAGAAATTAGTAGCCGCTACGGCAATCGTATCAACAGTAGGAGTAGGATTATCACAAATCGCAGATGCTGATACTTATACAGTAAAAAAAGGAGATACTCTTTGGAATATCGCGGTAAACAACGGTACAACTGTTGAACAACTTATGCAAGATAATAACTTAACAAGTTCATTAATTTTCCCTGGAGATAAATTAACTTATAATACAACAGTGGAACAAGTAGCTCAAGCGAAAGAACAAGGATACTACACAGTAGTATTAGGAGATACTTTAGGAAAAGTTGCAAATAGATTCGGGATTTCAGTAGACGAACTTGTTAAATTAAATAACATTGAAAATCCTAACTTAATTTATGTTGGAACAGTACTAAAAGTTAATGGAAATGCAACAGCAAAAGCTGAAGTAACAGTGCCTAAAGCAACTGTATTAGAAAATACTTCTGAAAAAACAGTAGTAAAAGTTGACCCAGTACAAACTGTTGCACCAAAAGCTACACAAACAGCGACTCCAGAAAAAACTGAAGTTAAGAATGAAACTCAAGTGGCAGTACCAGCTGTAGCAAAAGTTGCAGAAAAACCAGCTGCAACGCCAGCAGTTGCTACAGTAGCTCCAGCTGTAACATCTAAAGCAAAAGCACCTGTAGCTGCAGCAACAACTCAAGCTTCTTCTTCAAATAAAGGAGCTGCAATTTATCAAGCAGCATTGGCTCAGTTAGGTAGATACCAAGATTGTACAATGTTAGTAACAAATGCACTTAAAGCGGTAGGAATCAATTTCCATGATTGGCCAGCAGGATATATGAGTTTAGGAACTGTAGTTCCAGCATCTCAAGCGCAACCTGGAGACTTAGTTTACTATGCAAACGGTGGAACAGGATTAGCTCACATTTCTGTTTATGCAGGTAATGGGCAGGCTGTTCACGGTGGATGGTTAGGAAACCAAACTGTTCTTAACTCTGCAAACATAGGTAGTGGAGCAGTTTACATCCGTGTAAGATAATTAAAGAAATGAATAAAAAGAAGCGATTAGTTGTCTAATCGCTTCTTTTTATAATATTTGTAAGACTTTAGTCCAATGAAATTTACTGTCTAAAAGTTATTATATTTAAATAATTATTAATTAAAAGATCCCCAAAAACTTGTTCTTTCAGTTCCATTGTGAGTTCCTGTAGCTATATAATGACGATCATTTGAATATGAGATATAACTAATCCAAATAAATCCCTCTTTTATAACGTAGCTATCGTAGTAGACACGTTCACCATTATAATAACTGTTTAGTATTTTTCCCAGCTTACTCGGTTTATTTCTAACATTTATAGATGGTACCTCTACAGTAAAGCAGCCGATTTCTTGAATTCTAGTCCACTCCTCATTAGAATTGTAACTGGGTCTAATAAAACCTGCAAGGTAAGTGTCACCACGACTCATAATACGTGCAATACCACCACGTTCAGGTGTGCCATCAACATTTTGTTCTACAGACGTGATAAGACCATCTTCTATCTCTATAACTATACCGACATGACCGTATTTATCCCAATCGCCCCAATGCCAAATTGCAATATCCCCAGGAGCTATTTCAGTATCTCCTTTAAAATATCTTTTCCAGCCCGGAGGAATGGGGTTAGTTAGATAATCGATGGCATTACCATAGATTTGAAAATCGGCAAAATTCTTTATATATGCCATTGTTAAATCAACACATTGTGCTCCATACATTCCGTCCATGTCTATCCATTTATAGACGTTATCCTTTGCCCAGTTAACCATTGTTTGTTGACTTGTCATAATAAGCACTTCCTTATTTTAAATTATTATTTTATATTAAGATTTAACTTTGTTTCTATGATACGAGTAAGTTCATTTAGGCTTTTACCTATATTTTGTAAAGTATTATCTAATTTTAAGAGGAAAAACACTGCGACAAAGATAGGGAAACCTACAGTATTGATGAAATTTAGTATGTCCATAAAAAAAGGTGCGGCTTGGACCGCACCTCCCTCCCTTCTATTATTGAAGTTCGCTTACTTCACGAGTAGTGTAAGTAGCTTTTTTAAATCCTGTAAGAGTATGTTTATCATTATTTAATACTTTCGTGTCGATAATTTTTTGGGCGACAGCTTCTACAGTAGCTTTGCTTAAATCATCCTTTGGAAATGATAAAGCAATGTGATAAGTTTTTTTATTATCGGTATTAAAGTAAATGTTTAATTTTTTTTCCATAATTGTATTCTCCCTTAAAATTATAGTGATTCTTTTGTACTTGTGACAATATCGTCAATATTTTTAGCGATAAGTTTTTTTAATTCTTCGCTAACTTCTTTCAGAGCAGTATCTTCAGCAGTAGGAGAAACCTCAAAGTTATAACTTTTAACTACGTGTTTTTCCCCTTTAGGTTCGTTATAGTTTAGATGTAAAATTTTTTTTAAAATTTTCATAATAAAAATCTCCCTTGTTTATATTTATATTATGTCTTTGGCCTCTGACACTAAACATATCGGAAATAATAGAGAATATTTCTCAAATGAAAAATAGTGAATGTATAGGCGATTGTTTAAGTTAAATTTTATTTGAATAAATTATAATAAAAAAGTAGTGGAAATATATAAGAAATAGTATTATAATATATTAGAAACAAAGGAGGGAATACAATGAAAGATAATAGATTATTGAAAGTATTATGGGGAATTGTATTAGCTATTTTTTTATGTAGTGCCTTATTTATAGGTATAAGTTATTTTTCAGGTGGAGATTCTAGTAGTAAGAAAAAAGACAATGAGACTACTTCATCAACAAAGGATAAGAGTAAAGACAAAGATAGCTTAAAATCTAAAACAAAAGAAAAAAGCGATGAAGAAAAATATAGAGAGAATAAAAACTCTAATGATTCAGAAAGCTCATCTTCTTCAACTACATCTAAATCGGAAAGTAGTAAATCAAGTAACACGAATAACACAGTAGCTAATACGCAAAATAATACTAATAATAAGAACAATAGTAATAACGATAATAGCAGTAATAGTAATGATACTAATAACAATACTACAAAAGATGCTAATAAAGAAGTAACTAAAGCAAATGGTGGAGCGGTAGCCCCAGGAACATTTAATAATTCAGAAGACGCACATAATTATGCTAATGAGGAAATAAACAGATTAGCAAAAGAGAATAAAAAACATTATAGTTATGTATTAGATAGAGATAGTAAAGGTAAAGTTGTTGTAAAAATAACAGAAGAATAATATAAAACTCATATCCTCCTTTAATAAAGGGGATATGAGTTTTTATGCTGAGAAAAGGAATGTTAAAGGTAATAATAGGAATTAGAAAATTTTAGTAAAATATCATAAGAAGTGGTATAATGTAAGGCGAGTATAAAAATAAAATTTTGAAGATTTCGCTAGAGAATGTAAAAAAGAATTGTTGAAAAAATAATGGAATAAGGAAATGTTGATTTTTAGAATAGATAGCTAATATCTTTTAGAATAATAAACTTGAAATAAAATTCTTGGTTTTAAACTGAAAAATAAAAGAAATTCTTGATGATTTTAATACTATTTAGAATATTAAACTAAAAGTGAGGTGGGAAAATGAGAATTGGAATAATCGCGGAATTTAATCCATTACATAGTGGACATAGATATTTAATAGAATGCGCCAGAAAAATAGCTGATGAAAATAATGGAGAGGTAATCTGTGTAATGAGTGAATTTTTCACTCAAAGAGGTGAAGTTGCAATAGTGGATGGATATACTCGAGCTAGAGAGGCTGTGAGAAGTGGTTGTGATGTTGTTATTGCACTGCCTTATCTCGGGAGTGTTGCATATGGTGACGATTTTGCTAGAAAAAGTATAGAGATATTATCTGGTGCTGGAATAACACATTTAATCTTCGGGACTGAAAATGAAGATGTAAGTATACTCGAAAAAATTTACACAAAACAACAAAAAATAGATAAAGAAGAATATAAAAAATTGTTAAAAACAGGTCTTAATCATGCAAAGATTAGTAGTGTGCTATATGGATTAGAAAATAATAATCCGAACTTTAGTTTAGCATATAGTTATTATAAAGCTATTAGAGAAGCGGGATTAAATATTCAAATGATACCAATAAAAAGAGAAGGTCAAGGTTTGAATAGTACTGAGATACAGGAAGAAGAGCATCTTAGTGCGACGGCTATAAGGAATAATATAAATGATAAAAAGATAGAAAAGTATCTTTCTAAAGAAATGCTTGCTGATCTGAAAAAAGAAAATATAGCATTAGAATCAGAGTTGTTTCCATATTTGAAATATAAAATTTTAACTCTAGGAAAGGGGGGAATCAAAAAAATATATGACGTTAGTGAGGGTCTAGAGAATAGAATCTATGAAGCGGCTCTTAAGGTAGAAAATTACAGAAATTTAGTAAAAAAGATAGCAACAAAAAGGTATAGTAACAAGAAAATTCAAAGGGTGTTACTGCACATATTGACAAATACTTTAAAAGAGGATTATAAGGAGAATTTCTCTACTAACAATTTTAGAGTACTAGCTGTGAAAAAGGATAAAACAGCCATTATTAGAGAGATTAATAGGGATGATAAAATTATCCTTCACTCACTTTTGAATAGTAAAAATAGTATGAACTTTGAACAAGATATTAAAGTAGCTAGAATATATGAAATGCTATTTAATAACAAAGATATTTTTAGAGAAAATATACAAATAATAGATTAATATTAAACAGAGAATGAAGAGAAAATATTCTCTGTTTTTGTTATGGATAAGTGAAGTACAATTTATGTAAATTTTAAAGAATTAATAGTAGTTGACATAAAAACTTTAACTAAAATTTATGTAATTATATTATGATATTTGATGGTATATAATATTTTGTGTAAACAGGAAAGTCAAGAGGAATAGTAAAAAAGCCATAGAAAAAAGAGACTCCTAGGTGTAAAATAAAGTTATCCACAATTTAAAAGGAACAATAATATTACTGTATAAAAGAGAAATAGGTGAAATAGTAGAATAATTATATGGATACTACTATTCACCACAAACAATAAGTGTTATAACTAAACAATTAGATGAAAAAGTTAAAGAGCATCATTCAAGAAAAATAGCAAAAGATTATGCGGTAGTATATGCAGATTTAACAACACATATTAGTGTAAAAAGAGAAACAGTAGGAAAAGAAGTACTACATATATTAATAAAAATAACAATAAGTAGAGAAAAAGAAATTTTATCATATGAATTATTTCCAATAGAATCACCAGAAAACTATAGAAATATGTTAGAAGGATCTTAAGAAAAGAGGTTTAAATAAAGTATTATTATTTGGCATAGATGGATTAAAAGGAAGAAGAGCCATTATAAATAGCAAACTTTATTTAAAGAATTATATTATTTTTACATAAAAATCTTGATATTACCTAGCTTAAAGGTGGTTATAAGAATACAAAAAAATCTAAGTAACATCAATATTTGTTACTTAGATTTTTTTATTTATTATTTTGCTAAATTCACAGCTGCTTTATTATTCTTGTTGTAAG
>CAMYEU010000010.1 GCA_947254465.1 uncultured Gemella sp.
TGGTAATAACTACAAAGATGGTAAGTTAGTTGGAGATGTAAATCTAGACGAGTTTATGGAGAAAGTTGCTTATATTTCTCCAGTACCTGGAGGAGTAGGACCTTTAACAATCACAATGTTAATGAGAAATACATTAACGGCTACTTATGATTTACTAGAAAAATAATTTCAAGAAAATATACATGTTCTTTGAGACTTTATTTAATTGAAATGTTTTTGATTTAATGATACAATATAATATTGTATAAAGGTGCATTGTCTTTAAAGATGTGGACTTATAAATTATACTATGTTATAATTTATAAAATAAAGAGAGTAAAGAAATATACGTGGGAGGATTGTTAATAAATGATTAGATTCTTAAAAAATGTTGCCACAGAAATGCGTAAGGTAAGTTGGCCAACTTTTAATGAACTTGTTAGAAAAACACTGATTGTTATAGTTGTAGTTGGAATATTAATGTTATTCAGCTATGTAGTTGATTTAGGAATAACTGCTGGAATTAGACATTTTAGTAGATAAGAGAGGTTATAATGAGTGATACAATAAGTAAAGAGTGGTATGTAATACATACTTATTCTGGATATGAAAATAAAGTAAAAGATAATATTGAAAAGAGAGTCGAGTCTCTTGGAATGGAAGATAAAATTTTTAGAATCGTTGTTCCAGAGGAAAAAGAGACAATCTTAACTCCAACAGGAAAGAAAAAAGAAGTAAATAGAAAAACATTCCCTGGTTATGTACTTGTTGAATTAGTTATGACAGATGATTCATGGTTTGTAGTTAGAAATACACCTGGTGTAACAGGATTTGTAGGTTCTCATGGTGGAGGATCTAAACCTAGTCCATTATTACCAGAAGAAATTAACTTTATTTTACAACAAATGGGTCTATCAAATGTGGTAGATATCGATATCGAAGTTGGAGATTATGTTCGTGTTATCTCTGGTCCATTCGTTGATATGGAAGGTAAAGTTGTAAACCTTGATTTACATAACTATAAAGCAGATGTTATGATTGAGCTTATGGGTAGAGAAACTAAAGTGGAGCTTGAACTTTATAATATCGAAAAATTCTAAGAAAGGAAAAGCTATCTATATGATAGTCGGATAGAATGTGGAAAAGATTGCAATAATTATGGATTCAACTGCATATTTATCAGAAGATTTAAAGAAAGAATTAGATATTCGTACTGTTTATTTAAATCTAATTATTGATAATAATTCTTATAAAGAAGTTATTGATATGCCGCTTGATAAATATCATGAATACTTAAGAAATCCAAACAATTCCTTCCCTACAACTTCTCAACCTGCTATAGGTGAGGTTGTATCTTGCTTAGAAAAACTAAAAGAAGAAGGGTATACTGATGTAATTGCTATTGCACTTTCGAGTGGAATTAGTGGTACATTTACATCATATTCTGTAGCTGGTCTTATGGTTGATGGATTGAATGTACATCCGTTCGATTCTGAAGTCTCTTGTAGACCTGAAGGATATTATGCGATTAAGGCAGCAAAACTAATTAAAGAAGGTAAAACTTCTAGTGAAATCATTTCAGCTTTAAATGAGATGAAAAAAGTATCTGATGCGTATTTTATGGCAGATGATTTATCTCACCTTCAACGTAGTGGACGTTTAAGTGGAGCTCAAGCGGTAGTAGGAAGCTTACTTCAAGTTAAACCGCTATTACACTTTGATGATAAGGTGATAGTACCGTTTCAAAAAATTCGTACATATAAAAAAGTTGTATCAAGAATGTTTGAATTATTTGATGAATATTATAAACAACATGAAGGAGAGCACATCACTGTGTGTGTTCTGCATGTTGATGCATTAGACAAGGCTGAAGAAATTAAAAAATATGTTGAAGAAAATTATTCGAATGTAACTGTAGATATTGATGGAATAAGTCCAGTTATCTCTACTCACCTTGGATTAGGTGCAGTTGCAATTGGATGGACAATTTTATAATAAATAAATTTTAAGAGGTGGAAAATATGGTACAAACAATGGCGCATACTTGCTACCGTGTAGCAGACTTAAAAAAATCAGTTAAATTTTATACTGAGGCATTTGACTTTGTAGTAAGTCGTGAAAGAGACTTTCCGGAGTACAAGTTTACATTAGTATACTTAACTTTACCAGGTTCAAACTATGAGTTAGAATTAACTTATAACTACGACCATGGTGCATATGACTTAGGAGATGGATATGGTCATATAGCCATTTCTGTAGAAGATTTAGAAGCGCTATATGAAAAACATAAAGCGGCAGGATATGACGTGACAGAACTTAAAGGCTTACCAGGCTTCCCGCCGAGCTATTATTTCATTAAAGATCCAGATGGATACAAAATTGAAGTAATTCGTACTAAAATGTAGTTATCATTTGATTTATTTGTGATTATATGATATAATGTACATACATTGAAATAAATTACCGAAAGGGTGGTGAATTTTGAAAGGTTCTCCGCTCTTTTATATTGCAATTAAAACTTAAGAAAGAGGTGTACTGTATGAGTGTTGTAGAAAAAGTTAAAGTAATAGCAATAAAACAAGCTGAAAACACGGAATTTTCTCTTTATGATGTAGAATACGTGAAAGAAGGAAGTGAGTATTTCTTACGTATTTACTTCGATAAAGATGGTGGTCTTACACTTGATGATTGTGTATTATTAAGTGAAAAACTAGCAGAAGAACTTGACAAAGAAGATTTTATTAGTGATAAATATTATTTAGAAGTTTCTTCTCCAGGAATCGAAAGAGATTTAAGAGACTTAGAAGAAGTAACTAATTCTGTTGGGAAACATGTTTATATTAAAACGTATGAAAAAATTGATAATCAAAAAGAATTTTATGGTGATATCTTAGCTGTTGAAGGTGAAGAAATTACTGTTGAGTATAAAGATAAAGCGAGAGTTAAAAAATCAACAATTAACTATAGTAAAATTGCTAAAATTAGATTAGCTGTTAAATTTTAATTATTAAAGGAGAAAGAAAGATGAGCAAGGATTTGCTTAAAGCTATTAAATTAATTGAACAAGAAAAAGGAATTGCAGAAGATATTCTAGTGGAAGCTATTGAATTAGCTTTATTATCGGCTTATAAAAAGAATTTCAATGCTGCTAAAAATGTAAGAGTAGATTTCAATAGAGCTACAGGTGATTATAAATTCATTATTAGAAAAGACGTTGTTGAAGAAGTTTATGATGACAGAATTGAATTCGCCCTTGAAGATGCACTAAAAATTAATCCTGCATATGAAGTTGGTGATATTTATGAAGTGGTTGATTTACCAAGTGACTTTGGACGTGTAGGAGCACAAGCTGCTAAACAAGCTTTATTACAAAGACTTCGTGAAGCTGAAAAAGAAATTCTTTATAAAGAATACATCGAACATGAAGGTGAGATTCTTTCAGGTACAATAGATAGAATTGATTCTAGATATGTTTATGTTAAACTAGGAAAAATCGAAGCAATTTTGGGTGAAAATGAAAGAGTTAAAGGTGAAACTTATGTTCCTCAAACTCCAATTAAAGTTTATATCGCTAAAGTTGATAATCCAACTCGTGGAAGTAAACCACATGTATTAGCTTCAAGATCACATCCTGAATTTATCAGAAGATTATTCGAAATTGAAGTACCAGAAATTTACAGTGGTACTGTAGAAATTAAGAGTGTGTCACGTGAAGCAGGTGAAAGAACTAAATTAGCTGTATATGCTGAAGATAAAAATATTGATCCTGTAGGTGCTTGTGTTGGTAATAAAGGTGAGCGTGTTAACCGTATCGTTGAAGAATTAAACGGTGAAAAAATTGATATTATTACTTGGGATACTGATCCAGTTAAATTTATTACAAATGCATTAGCACCAGCTAAAGTAGAAGAAATCAATATTGATGAAGAAGAAAAAATTGCAAATGTTAAGGTTAAGGATGACCAGCTTTCACTAGCAATTGGTAAAAAAGGACAAAATGTTCGTCTAGCTGCTAAATTAACAGGTTGGAAAATCGACATAAAAGCTACAGAATAGTGAGGTGTTGTTTGTGAAAAAAAGAAAAATACCAACAAGAAAATGTATATTAACAAACGAAATGTTCGCTAAAAAAGATTTATTAAGAATCGTTAAGAACAAAGAAGGAGAAATTTCTGTAGATTCTACTGGTAAGAAAGCAGGACGTGGAGCTTATGTAGTAGCTGATTTAGAAGTTATTAAAGCTGCACAGGAAAAGAAACAATTAGAGAAGTTTTTCTCTGCATCACCAGAAGTTATGGAACCTATCTATAATGAGGTAATTAGATTAATCTATAGAAAGTCAATTCCACAAAAATAATGATAAAAGCATATAATTTATTAGGTTTAATGCAAAGAGCAGGCAAACTTATTACAGGTGAAGATTTAATCACAAAAAATTTAAAAAATAATAAAATCAAATTGTTAGTTATTGCAGAAGATTGCGGTGTTAATACGAAAAAGAAATTAACAGACAAGGCTAATTTCTACAATGTAAAATGTATCGAATTTTCTACGATTGAAAATATTAGTATAGCGATTGGAAGAGATAATCGTGTTGCTGTAGGAATAACTGATGATGGATTTATAAAAAAATTCAAACAATTATTAGAAGAAGGAGGAAAACAGTAATGAAAAAAGTCAGAATTTATGAGTACGCTAAAGAAGTAGGAAAACAATCAAAAGACCTTATTACAGTTTTAAAAGATGCTAATATTGAAGTATCTAATCACATGTCAATGTTAACAGAAGAGGGGTTAGCTAAGCTAGATAGTGTTTTCAAAAAACAAGAAAAAGCGGCACAAAACGATCAATCTTCAAATAATGAAGGTAAGAAAAATAAAAAGAAAAAAATTAAAAAAGAGAAAAACAAAAAAGCTCAAAAACAACAACCAGCAATTATTGAAGCTCCATCAGAAGAAACAATTTCAGAAGATACTATTTTAGTTAAAGATGGAATGACTGTTGGTGAGTTATCAGAAGTTCTAAGTATAGGTTCGACTGAACTTATTAAAAAATTATTTATGGAACTTAAAATTATGGCGAATATTAACCAGTCTCTTACTTTAGAGCAAATCGAGTTAATCGCTATGGATTACGGTAAAGAAATCCAAGAAGAAGTTGAAATTAATAAAGAAGACTTAGATCTTTACTTCGAAGTTGAAGATGCTGAAAAAGATCTTAAAGAGCGTGCTCCAATCGTAACTATCATGGGACACGTTGACCATGGTAAAACTACACTACTAGATACAATTAGAAATTCAAGAGTAACTGCTGGGGAAGCAGGTGGGATTACACAACACATTGGTGCTTACCAAGTACGTGCGAAAGATAAAAAGATTACATTCTTAGATACACCAGGACACGCAGCGTTTACTACAATGCGTGCACGTGGAGCGAAAATCACAGACGTAACTATCTTAGTAGTTGCAGCTGATGATGGTGTAATGCCTCAAACAATTGAAGCTATTAACCACGCTAAAGCTGCTGAAGTACCAATTATCGTTGCGGTTAACAAAATGGATAAACCACAAGCTAACCCAGATAGAGTTATGAATGAGTTAGTAGAATACGGACTAATCTCAGAAGAATGGGGTGGAGATACAATCTTCGTACCAATCTCAGCTCTTAAAGGTGAAGGTATTGATGAGTTATTAGAAAATATCTTATTAGTAACTGAAATGCAAGAATTAAAAGCTAATCCAAATCGTCTTGCTTTAGGTACAGTTATCGAAGCTAAACTTGATAAAGGTCGTGGTGCAGTAGCTACATTATTAGTACAAAATGGTAGCTTAAATGTTGGAGATCCGCTTGTAGTAGGTAACACATTTGGTCGTGTTCGTGCTATGATTAATGACCGTAGTAAAAATATTCAAACTGCTAAACCATCTACTCCAGTAGAGATTACAGGTTTACAAGATGTTCCTAACGCTGGGGATCGTTTCGTGGTGTTCGGTGATGAGAAAACAGCTCGTCAAATCGGTGAAAAACGTCAACAACAATATATTGAAACTACTCGCCAAGCAAATTCAGCTGTATCACTAGATACATTATTCGAGCAAATGAAACAAGGCGAGATGAAAGACCTTAACATTATTATTAAAGCAGACGTTCAAGGTTCTGTTGAGGCTTTAGCTATGTCGTTAGCTAAAATTGATGTTGAAGGTGTTAACGTACGTATTATTCACACTGGTGTTGGTGCGATTAACGAATCTGATATTACATTAGCAGTAGCATCTAACGCTGTAGTAATCGGATTTAACGTACGTCCTGATAACAATGCTAAACAAATGGCTCAAACTGAGCAAGTAGATATCCGTCTACACAGCATTATTTATAAAGTTATCGAAGAAATCGAAGCTGCGATGACAGGATTATTAGATCCAGAATTCGTAGAAAAAGTTATCGGTCTTGCAGAAGTACGTCAAGTTTATAAAGTATCTAAAATTGGTACAATTGCTGGTGCTTATGTAACTGAAGGTAAAGTGTCACGTGACGGTAAAGTACGTGTAATTCGTGATAGTGTAGTAATTTACGAAGGTGAAATTGATACATTAAGAAGATTTAAAGATGATGTTAAAGAAGTACAAAGTGGTTATGAATGTGGTATGACTGTTGAAAACTTCAATGATATTAAAGAAGGAGATGTCTTCGAAGTATACATCATGGAAGAAGTTAAAAAATAGGAGGCAAACTTTATGTCAGAACTTAGAGTTAACAGACTTGCAGAACAAATTAAAAAAGAGATTACATATGTACTAGCTACAAAAGTTAAAAATCATGATTTAGGATTTGTTACTGTAACAGAAGTTGCTTTGACAGGAGATTATTCTCAAGCAAAAGTTTTCTACACTGTTTTAGGTGGAGAACGTGAAAAAGAAAAAACAAAAGAAGCATTTAAGAAAATTAAAGGTTTCGTAAAAAGTGAAGTTGCTAAAAAAATTAAAATTAGAAAATTTCCGGAACTTATTTTCCAATATGACACTACAGCTGAATATGCATTACACATTGAAAGTTTAATCGCTAGTGTTAGTAAAAAGGAAAAAGACGAAGAATAATTAGAATAAAAGAGCGACTTAATTAATGTGATTT
This sequence comes from uncultured Gemella sp., assembly GCA_947254465.1. GTDB lineage: Bacteria > Bacillota > Bacilli > Staphylococcales > Gemellaceae > Gemella. The sequence continues at coordinate 7,108 of CAMYEU010000010.1, forward strand.
ATTAATGTCATTTTGATTAAGTCGCCTCAATATGGTTAATTGCATTTTAAAATAAATTTAATGGGCTGGTTCGACAAAATTAATTTCTATAAAATGAAAATATTTGAATCATCCCCAATCATGAACTATATTATCTAATTGTTTAAGTTTAAAGCTTTAAGTATAAAGTAATATATATAGTTTTATAGAATTAAAGAATTAAAGGAGAAAACAATGTTACAAGTAACGAATTTAGGTTTACGTTTTGCAGATAGAAAGTTATTTGAAGATGTAAATATAAAATTTACAAATGGTAACTGCTACGGTTTAATCGGAGCTAATGGAGCAGGTAAAACAACATTCTTAAAATTATTATCTGGTGAATTAGATTCACAACAAGGTCACGTTTCTTTAGGTAAGGGTGAACGTCTTGCTGTACTTCGTCAGAACCACTTCGCGTACGAAGAAAATAGAGTTATCGATGTTGTAATGATGGGACATGAACGTCTTTGGGATGTTATGAACCGTAAAAATGAAATTTATATGAAAGATCCATTTACTGAAGAGGATGGAATCATTGCTGCTGAACTTGAAGGTGAGTTTGCGGAAATGGATGGTTGGACTGCAGAAAGTGATGCAGCACAACTTCTTGAAGGTTTAGGTATTCCTGTAGAATTTCATGAAATGCTTATGGGAGAACTTGATAATGCTATTAAGGTAAAAGTTCTTTTAGCTCAAGCATTATTTGGTAATCCAGATGTACTTCTTCTAGATGAGCCTACCAACGGTCTTGATATTAGTGCAATCAAGTGGTTAGAAGAGTTCTTAATTAACTTTGAGAACACTGTTATTGTAGTCAGCCACGATCGTCACTTCTTAAATAATATTTGTACTCACATTTGTGACTTAGACTTTGGTAAAATCCAACTTTACGTTGGTAACTATGACTTCTGGTACCAATCTAGTCAACTTGCTAGAAGAATGGCAGAAGACAACAACAAGAAAAAAGAAGAAAAAATTAAAGAATTACAGGAATTTATCGCGCGTTTCTCTGCGAACGCTTCTAAATCTAAACAAGCGACAAGTAGAAAGAAAATGCTTGATAAAATTACTCTTGACGATATTAAACCAAGTAGCCGTCGTTATCCATACGTTCGTTTCACACCAGATCGTGAAATTGGAAATGACTTACTTATCGTTGAAGGTGTAAGCAAAACTGTAGAAGGTAAAGAAGTATTAAGTAATATAAGCTTCACTGTAAATCCTAATGATAAAGTTATCCTACTAGGGGATGAAGTAGCTAAAACTACATTACTAAAAATCCTTGCTGGTGAAATGGAACCAGATAGTGGTACAGTTAAATGGGGGATCACAACTTCTAGAAGCTATATGCCAAAAGATAACTCTGAATACTTTGAAGGGTTAAAACTTTCATTAGTAGAATGGCTTCGTCAATATGCTTCTCCTGAAGAAGAAAGTGAAGCATACTTACGTTCATTCTTAGGAAGAATGTTATTCTCTGGTGAAGAAGCGCTTAAACGTGCTCACGTATTATCAGGGGGAGAAAAAATGCGTTGTATGTTATCTAAGATGATGTTATCTAAAGCTAATGTTATTCTTCTAGATGAGCCTACAAACCACCTTGACTTAGAATCTATTACAGCTGTCAATGAAGGTATTATTGCTTTCAAAGGTTCGGTATTCTTTACATCTCATGACTATGAGTTTATTCAAACAATAGCAAATAGAGTAGTTGAATTAACACCAGAAGGTGCAATCAACAAAGAGATGGATTACGAAAACTATCTAAGATTTAAAGGTATTATAGATTAATAAAAAGAAGGAGATATACTTTTTTGTATATCTCCTTTTAATATTGTTATTAAAAAATTACGTTCTCAAAAACTTGTTTAGTTACTTCGCTGAAAGCTTCTACTTCATCTTGTGAAAATCTATTGAATTCTATAGAATCTATATCGAGTAAAGCTACTACTTTATCGTTCTTGATAATTGGAACTACTAATTCACTGTTAGTTGCGCTGTCACATGCGATATGTCCTGGAAACTTATGTACATCTTCAACATAAATAGTTTCTCTAGTTGTATAGCAATGTCCACATACACCTTTGTTAAATGGTATACGAGTGCAAGCTACTTTTCCTTGAAATGGTCCTAAAACCAAATTGTTTTTTTCTTCATCTAATAAATAAAAACCAACCCAGTTTGTATTTGGCAAATACTCTTTGTACAAAGCTGAAAGGTTTGATAAATTAGTAACTAAATTATCTTCTCCTGATATTAAAGCAGTTGCTTGGCTTATAAATAATTGTTTATTTTCTACTATATTCATTAAAATACCCCTTTTAAAAGACTTTATTATATTTTCGCATAATAGTAACAAAAAATAAAGTGATAAGTATAATAGTTTTTAAATAATATTGTTTAGAAAGTTTAGAATCAAATTAATTAATTAATGTTTATTTAAAATGGTTAGAGAAATAACAATAAATAAAAAATATTTAGTTATTTGCTGAATAAAAAAAACTGAAAAAAATTCAAAAAAGTGATTGAAACACTTTGTTTTTTGTGATAAAAATGGTATAATTTTGTTAGGTTATTGTATAAATAAACGTAAAAAATTAAATATTAAATTTCAGGGGGAAGATATATGACATATATATTTTTATTTGTGTGTATCCTTGTTCTTGGGGGAGTAGTCGCACTATTTGTCTTTAGAAATAGGAAAAAACAAGATTTATACCCTCTTTTAGTTATGAAAGATGAGCTAGAGAGAGAAACACTATCTGATGATTTGAAAAAAGTAAAAGCGCTGGAAATTGCTGGTAAAGCTGAAAAACTTTATGCTCAATGGGAAAGCGAATGGTACGAAATTCAAAGTATCGATATTGAAGAACTTGACAGAGATCTTTATAGTGCAGAAACTTATATTGATAAATTTAATTTCAAACGTGCTGATGAAGTAATTATGAACAGTGGTGAATTAATAGCAAATATTAAAGATAGAATCGCTGGAATAAGAAGAGAAATTAAAGAATTAACAGAAGTTGAACCTAGAAATAGAGAACTGTATGAAGAAATCGTAGTTGAGTATAAAGAGCTTAATAGAGAACTATTAGCTAAGCGTCATCAATATGGAGCAGCTGCAGAACAATTTGAACAAAATATCAAAGAAATAGCTCCACAACTTGATGATTTTAAACTTTTAACATCTACTGGTAAGTACATCGAAGCACAAGATAAAATTAATACTGTTAAGGGATTAATTGATAATCTTAAAGAAAGAATGGAAGTACTGCCTGACTTGTTAAAAGAAATTGAAAAGACTTGTCCAGCTCAAATTCAGTCATTAAGACTTAAAGTTGAGGAAATGGAGAAAAAAGGATTTAAACTTACTCACTTAGAAATTTCAAGTAAAATTGAAAGTATAGTTTGGCAATTAAGTGATGCCCGTGAAAAAGTTAAATCTGGAGATATTGATCTAATTGAAAACATTCTTGATGGTATTTATGATGTTATCGATGAGGTTTCTAATGATCTTAAAAAAGAACTTGATTATAAAAAATACATTGAAGAAAACTATAGAGAGATCACTAATAAACTTGAATTACAAGATAAATTAAATGAAGCTCTGTACAATAACATTCAAGAAATAAAAAATAGATACCAAATTTATCAAAAAGATGAAGAAATGGTTTCAAATTACTATGATGAGTTAAGCGATTTACTTGATGTTAAACATGATATTGATGTTTATATTAATAATCAACCAAAATTAAACTATAAAGACTTAAAAGAAAAAGTAGAATTATTAGGCCAAGGATTAGAAAAAATCGAAGAAGACCAAACAAATTATTCTAGATACTTAACAAGTCTTCGTGAAGAAGAAGGTCACGCTCGTGAAAAACTTATCTTCATTAACCAAGAAAAAGAAGTTATTAAACGTAAATTAGATAACTCACGTGTTCCAGGATTCAGTGATAGATTTATCGTTTTATATAAAGATGTAACTGATAGTTATCGATATGCTATTGAAGAGCTTAAAAAAGAACCGATTAATATCGACTTATTAAAACGTTCAGTTGCTGAAGCAGAGGAATCTCTAGATATTTATTCTTCTGAAGTAAATAATATTCTTACTGATATTGAATTAATCGAAAAACTTATTCGTTATGCGAATAGATACAGAAAAGATAATGTTGAATTCCATCAACAGTTAACAGTTGCTGAGCAATATTACAGAGAGTATCGTTACAACAAAACCCTAGAAATTATTAGAAATTCTCTAGATAAAGTTGAGCCAGGTGCATACGAAAGAATTAGAAATTCAGTAAAACCTAGATAATAAAGAAGCCCTAGTTTTAGAAATAAGACTAGGGCATTTTTTTGTGATAAATATTTTTAAAAGGAGTAATAAAAAACCACTGTGACTATTCAATATTATAGTAACAGTGGTTTATTATATTTCTTATTATTTTCTTTTTAGGTTATAGTATCCCAAACTAGAAAAGTAGAATAGTGCTTCGATAGTTGCTATAAAGAAAGTAGTAGGTAGGGAAGTGTAATATGAAAGAGTAATCCCTGCCCATGTACCAATTAAAGCGAACGATATTGATATTGCTATCATTAATCCCACTTTATTAGTAAGATATCTCGCTGCACTAGCAGGAACTGTTAGTAAGACGAACATTAATAATGCTCCTACTACAGGTACTGTAATACTTGTGGCAACTGAAAGTAAAACTAAGAAAAATATTGAAATAAATTTTCCGTTAAGTCCTAATGCTTTTGCCCCAATTGCATCGAAAGAATCGAATTTGATTTTTCTATAAAAGATTGAAAGTAGCAGTATTACAGCAAGTGCTAGTGTAAATATTAATTTTACATCGTCTCTTGTTATAGAAACAACACTACCGAATAGTATGTTGTTAACATAGCTTGTACTTTTAGGTGTTAATGATAAGAATAATAATCCTAATCCTAAGAATATTCCTAACATTACACTTACTGTCGCCTCACGTCTAAATGCTTTCACACTTAGATGTCCAACTAAATATGACATTGTGATAGTGAAAATTAATAACCCGTAAATTGGATTTATACCTAAGAAAACAGCAAATGCTGCCCCTGCGAATCCGACATGTGATAGGGTGTGTGATATAAATGACATATTTCTAGCCATTACAAACACACCGATATAACCTGCCATTATTGCAACAATTGTACCAGCTATAAAAGCATTTTGCATGAAATCATAATTAAACATGGTTGTTATCTCCTACATAGTGTTTGCATAGTTTTAGATTATTTTTTTCTATATTGTAATCTCTTATACTGATAAATTTGAAGCAACCTTCTTCTAAATAAAGTATTTTATCAACGTATTTTTCATCAAGGAGTGAAAGTTCGTGTGTTATACATAGAGTAATGATGTTTTCTTTTTTTGTAATTTCTTTAACTAAAGTCATACATTCGATTTCACTAGTTTTATCAAGATTAGATGTAAACTCATCAAGAAGCAGTAAGTTTGGTTTATTTACTAATGCTTGTGCTAAAAATACACGTTGTTTTTCTCCACCTGAGAGAGTACCTATAGATTTTTTTTGAAGTTTTAGTGAATTTGTTAATTCTAGCGCTTCTTTAATACTTGCTTTTTCTTTTTTACTAAGCCATGGAAGAAATCCTTTTTGAATAGGAAGTGATACAAAGTCGGTAGCAGATAGAGGAAGTTCTTCATCTATCTGTCTAAACTGAGGAACGTATCCTAGAGTTGGGTTTTCTCCAACAAGTGTAATTTGGCTAGTTTTATTTAATTTTTCTAGAATATTGTTTAATAATGTTGTTTTACCAACACCATTTTTTCCAACAACAGCAACAACATCTCCCGAAGTTACAGAAAATGAAATGTTATCTAATATTGTTTTATCTCCTATTGAATAAGTGAGATTTTTTATTTTAAGTTCAGCCATAAAATCTCCTAAGTAAATTTAAAATTTTTATTTTTAATATAAAAAAGAAGAGATACGATTTAGAATCTCTTCTTTATATTATACTACATATTTATAATATGTGAAGACTAATTTTTAATCTTCGTATTAATGTTTGTGTTCTTTTTCGTGATCATGATCTTTGTCATCGTGAGAATGACTGTGAGAGTGACCTTCATGTCCGTGTTCGTGAGAGTGACCTTCCTCAACTCCTTCTACGTGATAAGCTTTTTCACCAGCACCGCCATTTAGAATTTCTTCTAATTTATTATATTGATCTAACATCCACTCGATGTAAGTTTTTCCGTCTGGTTGTGTTTCGGTTACATTAAGAACAGGTACTTTGTTTTGTTCAGCTAGAGTAATTAAACCTTCAATAGTTTTATTAGTTGTTTGAACGTTATTGATAATTAATGAAATTTCTTTAGATTTAATTTGCTCTTGAATAGCTTTTAAATCTTGAGGTGCAGGGTCATTTCCTTCTTCAGTAGCTTGAGCTAGTTTTTTAACTTGGTCTGTTGTTTTGAATCCTAAAGCATCAACTGCATATTCAAAAACTGGTTCAGTTGTTAATACTGATTTTCCATTTGCTTTATCTTTTAAAGAATTAATTTTATCAGTAATTTTTGAAAGTTCTTTTTTGTAGTTATCTCTATTTTTTTCATAGAAATTTTTATTAGCAGAGTCTTTTTCAGATAAGACTTTAGTAAGTTCATCTGCAACCTTACTCATTACTTCTGGGTTGTACCAAATGTGTTCATTATCTCCATCTTTAAGACCTAGTAGTTTAGCACCGTCAATTTTTTTGATGTCTTTACTATTAGCAGTTAGTTTTTCGAACCAAGAATCGTAACCACCACCGTTTAAGATAGCGATGTTAGAATCAGCAACAGTTTTAGCATCTTGAGCAGTTGGTTCAAAATCGTGTGGATCTACCGAAGTAGAAGTTATAATAGAAGAAACTTCTGCTTTATCTCCTGCGATACTCTTAGCTACTTCTGCATAAAAGTTTACTGAAGTAACAATTTTGGTTTTATTTCCAGAGTTAGAAGCTCCAGAATTAGTTTTGCTTGAACATCCAACTAAAAGTAGGGCGAACGCAGCAACAACTGATATTAATTTTAAAAATTTATTCATTTGTAATACTCCTCCGTTATTCGTAATTATTACGTTCTAATAAATTATAATACTACTTTATGAAAAAATCAAGTTCTTAAACGAAATAATTTTGATTAATGTGAAAAATTAGAAATAATTTTCATAATATGTACATATATAAATAGCAGAATGATTAATAAGAATTAGTTAAAAAATATTTAATATTGTTATAGAAGATAATTGTTAGTAGGATTTTTATTAAAATACTTGATTTTTAGTTGGTAATGCTATATAATTAATAAAGTTGAGTAAAAATCAACGAAAATATAACACACGACATTTGAGTAGCTGCTCGGTGCATTTATGTTTGCAGTAAGCTTAGAGAATGTCGGAGGAAAAAACCAAGGAGGAAAATAACTATGGCAGTTATTTCAATGAAACAATTATTAGAAGCTGGTGTACACTTCGGTCACCAAACAAGAAGATGGAACCCTAAAATGGATAAATACATCTTCACAGAAAGAAACGGTATCTACATTATCGACTTACAAAAAACAGTTAAGAAAGTTGATGAAGCATACGAATTCGTAAAATCAGTAGCTGATCAAGGCGGAAAAATGTTATTCGTAGGTACTAAAAAACAAGCACAAGATGCTATTAAAGAAGAAGCTGAAAGAAGTGGTCAATACTACATCAATCACCGTTGGTTAGGTGGAACTTTAACTAACTACAAAACTATTAAAGGACGTATTGACAGAATCGCTGAAATCGAAAAAATGGAAGCTGATGGAGTATTCGAAGTACTACCTAAAAAAGAAGTTATCGAATTAAGAAAAGAATACGATAAATTAGTTAAATTCTTAGGTGGAATCCGTGAAATGAAAGGTATGCCAGATGCAATCTTCGTAGTAGATCCTAAGAAAGAGCACAACGCAATTGCTGAAGCTAAAAAATTAGGAATCCCTGTAGTAGGTATCGTAGATACAAACTGTGATCCAGATGATGTTGATTACGTAATCCCTGCAAACGATGATGCTATCCGTGCAGTTAAATTATTAACAGCTAAAATGGCAGACGCTTTTGTAGCTTACAACGAAGGTAACATCGAAGAAACTGAAGAAGTTTCTGAAGAAGTAGAAGCAACTGAAGAATAATTTTAGATTATAAAACAAATAAAAATATTAATAATAAAATAACGGAGGCAAATCAAAATGGCACAAATTACAGCTAGTTTGGTAAAAGAATTAAGAGAACGTACTGGTGCTGGTATGATGGACTGTAAAAAAGCACTAACTCAAACTGATGGAGATATCGATGCAGCAATCGACTACCTAAGAGAAAATGGTATCGCTAAAGCAGCTAAAAAAGCTGACAGAATCGCTGCAGAAGGTCTTTCTTACATCGAGGTTAAAGGTAACAAAGCTGTTATCTTAGAAATCAACTCAGAAACTGACTTCGTTGCTAAAAACGAAAAATTCGTTGCTTTAGTAAAAAATGTTGCAGAAGCTATCTTAGCAGCTGAACCAGCAACTTTAGAAGAAGCTCTTCAAGTAGAAGCTCAAGGTGGAACTGTTGAAGCAGTAATTAACGAAGGTATCGCTACAATCGGTGAAAAACTTTCATTAAGAAGATTTGAAGTTGTAACTAAATCTGACGCTGATGCATTCGGTGCATACTCTCACATGGGAGGAAGAATTGGTGTTCTTACTCTTGTTGAAGGAAGCACTGATGAAGAAGCAGCTAAAGATGTTGCAATGCACATCGCTGCTTTAGCTCCTAAATACTTAGACGAAAGCGAAGTACCAGCTGATGTACTTGAGCACGAGAAAAAAGTATTAACTGAGCAAGCATTAAACGAAGGAAAACCTGCTAACATCGTTGAAAAAATGATCGTTGGTAGAATTAACAAATTCCTAGAAGAAATCACAGTTGTTAAACAAAAATTCGTTAAAGATGATAGTTTCACTGTTGAAAAATTCGTAGCATCAAAAGGTGGAAAACTTGCTAAATTCGTACGTTACGAAGTTGGTGAAGGTATCGAGAAAAAAGAAGATAACTTTGCTGAAGAAGTAATGAGCCAAGTTAACGCTAGCAAATAATAATTCTCTATTTAATATATTTTATTAAAAGAGGTTAAGCACACACTTCTTGTGTGTGCTTTTTTAAAAAATTAGTATAGTAGAAACAATAATGTCTGTAATTTATTAGGAGGATAGAAATGGCTACTAAATATAAAAGAGTTTTATATAAGCTAAGTGGTGAAGCACTAGCAGGTGGAAAAGGATTCGGTATTGATTCTGAAGTTGTTACAAAAATAACTTCTCAAATCGTAGAGGTAGTAAAACAAGGGGTAGAGGTTGCTATTGTTGTTGGTGGAGGAAATATTTGGCGCGGAAAAACTGGTGAAGAACTAGGGATGGAGCGTGCTACAGCTGACTCAATGGGGATGTTAGCTACAGTTATGAACTCATTAGCATTACAAGATTCATTAGAACAAAAAGGTGTTGATACTCGTGTATTAACTTCTGTTGAAATGAAAGCAATGGCGGAACCTTATATTAGAAGACGTGCAATTAGACACTTAGAAAAAGGTCGTGTTGCTATATTTGCGGCTGGAATTGGAAATCCATATTTCTCAACAGATACAACAGCGGCATTACGTGCAAAAGAAATTGGTGCTGAAGCTATTTTAATGGGTAAAAATGGAGTAGACGGTGTTTACTCTGCTGATCCAAAACTTGACAGTACAGCAACTAAATATGATAAGTTATCATACATGGATATTATGAACAAAGGGTTAACAATAATGGATTCTACAGCAATTACATTCTGTATGGATAATCACCTGCCAATTATTGTCTTTTCAATAGATGATGCAGATAATATTGTTAAAGTTGTTTCTGATTCAAATCTAGGAACAATTATTGAATAAAATTTATATTAGGAGTTTACAATTATGCCTGAACAAATAATGAATAATTTAAACGAAAGAATGGAAAAAGCGATTGCTAGTTTACGTCGTGAATTAGCATCTATCAGAGCTGGTAAAGCTAGTGCAGCTGTTTTAGATAGATTAACAGTTGATTACTATGGTGTACCAACTCCGATTAACCAAGTCGCAGGGGTTTCTGTACCAGAACCTAAAATGCTTGTAATCTCTCCATATGAAAAAACTTTATTAGGAGATATTGAAAAAGCTATTCAAGCATCTGATTTAGGATTAAATCCGGCTAACGATGGTACAGTAATTCGTATCGTATTCCCAGCTTTAACTGAGGAACGTCGTAAAGAACTTGCTAAATTAGTAGGTAAAGAATCTGAAGGAGCTAAAGTTGCTGTACGTAATGTTCGTCGTGATGCAATGGATGCTATGAAAAAATTAGAAAAAGCTTCTCAAATTACTGAGGACGATTTAAAAGGATATTCTGATGATATTCAAAAAGTAACTGATAAATTCGTTGCTGAAATCGATAAAGTTACTAAAGAAAAACAAGATGAGTTAATGAGTGTATAATAATATGGAAATGACAGAAGTTATTGCTAAAATTAATTCACTTAACGCTACAAAAAGAGAGCGTGAATTAACTGCTGAGGAAGCAGAAGAATTAGCTAAATATAGACAATTATATTTACAGAATTTTAAAGCTAATATGAGAAACATATTAGATAATACAAGAGTAATTAATGAAAATGGAGAAGATATAACTCCTAAGAAGAAAGGAAATTAACAATGAGTGCAACTGCAGTTACAATTTTAGTTGGAGCAATTTGTTTACTTGTCGGTGTTGTTGGAGGTTTCTATCTAGCAAGACGTAATTTCATGAACTACATGGAAAAAAATCCTCAAATTAACGAAGATATGGTTATGAGTATGATGAGTCAAATGGGACAAAAACCATCTCGTAAAAAAATCAATCAAGTTATGAGCAACATGCAAAAAGCGCAAAAACAAGCTCAAAAACAAATGAAAAAATAATTTAAATAAAACAGATGTGTAATAATACTGCACATCTGTTTTTCATTTATTATTATATAAAATCTTTTTCAATTGATGATTGGATTTCTAAAGTCTTTCCTGTAACAGGGTGGGGAAAAACTACTTTTAATGCTCCTAAATACATTTTTTCGTATTTATAGCCGTCTTTTGAATATAATTTATCTCCTATTATCCTGTCTCTTATACACATCTCCGAGCCCACGAGACATCTCAGGATCTCGT
>CAMYEU010000011.1 GCA_947254465.1 uncultured Gemella sp.
CCTGAGATGTCTCGTGGGCTCGGAGATGTGTATAAGAGACAGTAGTTACATTATCCCCAACTACTGCAGTCTCTCCTATTACTACCCCCATTCCATGATCAATAAATAATCCTTTTCCAATTTTTGCTCCGGGGTGTATCTCTATTCCTGTCAATCTTCTGGCTCTTTTTGATAAAAGACGAGCAAATGTATGCCAACCCTTTTTATAAAATTTATGAGAAAAGTAATGATAATTTAAAGCTTTTATATGTGGATATGTAAGATAAATCATAAATTTTGACTCAGCAGCGGGATCATCTCTTAAAACACGATTTAGATTATAGTTTAGATTTTCAAAATATCCCATTACACTTCAACATGTGTAACATCTTCGAAATCAAGTACTGATAAATACTTATCCACTCCATCCGGTAAGATTGTTACAATATTTTTATCTGGATACTTCTTGGCAGCTTTTTTAGCTCCTACTATTGCAGCCCCTGAAGAAATCCCGATACCAATACCTGTAGAACGTAAGAAGTTTTTAGTTTCTTCAATCGCTTCTTCACTTGTTACAGTTAAGACTTCATCCATATATTCTTTACGGAAGTTTTCTGGAATAAATCCTGTTCCAATACCTTGAATTTTATGTACTCCACCGCGTCCTTCACTAATTGCTGGTGACTCTGCTGGTTCTACTGCAACAGTAACTACCTCTGGTTTTTGTTCTTTTAAGTATCTTGCTACACCTGTAAATGTACCTCCAGTACCAACACCTGCAACAAAGACATCAATATTTGGAACTTGTTCTAAAATTTCACGTCCTGTTGTTTTGTGGTGATATGCAGGGTTAGCTGGATTATCAAATTGACTTAAAGAAATTGCATTACTATATTTTTCACGAATTGATGCAGCTTTTTCAATTGATCCTTTAATTCCTTGTTCTTTAGGAGTTAAAATTAATTGTGCTCCATATGCTTTAATAATATTTCGTCTTTCAATACTCATACTTTCAGGCATAATAACTACTGCTTTTATTCCTAATACTGAAGCTAAAATAGCCACAGCTATACCAGTATTTCCACTAGTCGGCTCCACTATAATAGTGTCTTTATTAATAGCACCTTGAGACATAGCTTCTTCTAACATACCTAGTACCGCTCTGTCTTTTACACTTCCTCCTAAATTATATTTTTCTAACTTCACAAAAATATTTGTGTTATCTAGTTGATATACGGGTGTATTCCCTACGAATTTTAATGATGTTGAAATCATAAAATCCCTCCTCTTCTGACTTTATAATAAATAACTTTTGTTATTTGAATAAGATTATAGCATACTTTACTAATGAAAATAAAGTAATTAATCTGTATTTTTTTACCGTTTTCACATCTTTTTATTATTTACTTTTTAAAAAATATGATAATACTAATATTCAAAATTTATAAATTTCTAACTTTTAGTACACTTTCACTAATAATTATTTATATAAATTACTATAATATCTCTAAAATTAGTACTAAAAAACATAATGAGTAAAAAATTACTCATTATGTTTAATTATATTATTCATATCATCAGGTAAATCAACTTTCACATTAATCATCTCACCTGTAATAGGATGATTAAATATTAAATTACTACAATGAAGTGCTTGGCGACTTATTAAACATACCTTTCCACCATACAATTCGTCACCAAGTAGTGGATAACCTTTATATTTCATATGCACTCTTATTTGATGTGTTTTTCCAGTATAAAGTTTCAACTTAACAATACTAACATCTTTTTCTGGTATATACTTCTCTAACCAATACTCGGTCTTAGCGTATTCTCCACCTTCTCCTACTTCACGCTCTATAATACTAGAACTAACTCTACGAATAGGAGCTTCAATAATTACATTATCCTCGACTTCTCCATTCACCAGAGCTGTATAAAACTTATCTATATTAAGAGTACTAAAAAGTGCATGAATATGTCGATGTTTAGCTATTAATACCAAACCTGAAGTATTTTTATCGAGTCGTGTTACAATATGAGGAATTGTATTAATATTCTTATTTTTAAAATAGTAATTTACTCTCTCAAGAAGTGATTCATCTTCAAGATTTCTAGAAGGTATCGATGGTAAATTAATACTTTTATTTACAATTAAAAAATAAGAATCTTCATAGATAATTTCAATTTCTTTATCTATAAATCTAACAAACTCACTAAAATTCTCACTCGGTAAAGTAATTTCTACAATATCATTTTCTTTTAAAAGATATCTAACGTTTTCTTCTCTTCCATTTACCTTAATACTTCCATCACTATCAAACTTTATCCTTGTTAAAGTTTTTCTAGAAATATTATTCTCCAATAAAAACTCTCTTAAAATCTGTTCTTCTTTTATAGAATACTTTAAAATAATATTAGTCATTTTTTATAAACGATCTCTTTACTCTTTGCCAAAAGCTATCTTCATTATAACGAATAAAAGAAACCTTCTTATCCTTTGCCAAAGTTATTTTTATTTTAGCTACACTATCATAATTAAAATGCATATGATCCACAGTAATACGATGATTCTCTGTTTTTATTGGTTTTATCATAAGTTCATCATCTTGTGATAAAATTAATGGATTACCTAGTGTCCTATATACGAGATTATTTAAAGCTGCTATCTCAGTCACTTGATATAAAGGTAGTTGAGGATGTATTACAGCTCCCCCTAAACTCTTATTATACGCAGTAGAGCCTGTTGGTGTACTTATACACAGGCCATCACCCCTAAAGCTTTCGAAGTGAACCCCATTAATATAAACTTTTGCTGCATACGTCGTTCCAGTATAATTATTTACCGTCACTTCATTTAGAGAATAATAATCAGATACCAAGTCCCCATTTGAACAATATGCTTTAACCCTTAATAATGGATATTCTTCAACTTTAGGCGTTAAAGCTAACATGTCAAAGAATATTCGTTCATAGTTTTGAGCAGAATAGTCTGTATAAAAGCCTAAATGCCCAGTATGGATAGATAGAAATTTTATGTTATCTAAATTATCCATGTATTTATTGAAAGTACGCAGTACTGTACCATCTCCCCCAATAGCAAAAACATAATCAGGATTTTCTTTATCTTCTATCATATCACTAGATAATAGGAACTCTTTTAATTTTGATCCTATCTTTTCTGAAATGTCATCCTGTCTTACTTCTACGCTAAATTTACCTTCTAACATTTTAATCTTCACCCATTATTTTTTCATAATTTTCTAACCATACATCCGCAAAATCTGGTGCAAGTGCCCCATGATTTTTATCAATCCACTCTTGTAATTTATTCACATTATATTTTAGAATCTTATCAATTTTCTCTCCATATTGATAACGTACTTTATTTTGATTATATTCATCTTCATCTAGCAAGAAATACTTTCCATCGGGATATTTTTTTATATCTAAGTCATAATCAATATATTTTACTCCGTCTACATCATATGCAAATGGACTACTTAAATTTGAATAATAATGCACTCCATCTTCTCTGAACATACAAATTATATTAAACCAACATTCATTATGAAAATATACTAAAGCCACTTCTTTAGTAACCCATGTTCTTCCATCATTTTCAGTAACAAGTGTTCTGTTGTTAGCTAAAATCAGAACTTGTTCATCCGCTTCTAGTACAACATTTTTATGCCAAATTCTATGAATAGAGCCATCATGTTTATATGCTATTATTTTAACTACATCACCCTTTTTAGGCCTTTCTCCTCTGTACATAGTGCCTCCTTTCATACTCTTTTTTAATGTCTTTTTAATTATAACATATTTAATATATTTCATTCTACTCTAATAACATTTTTTTTTATAAATTTCTCTATCTGTCTCCTATAAATAATAATAAAAAGCAACTTCAAAATTTTTCTTAGACTTAATTTTGAAGTTGCTTTTTATTATTTTATTCGTAATCGATTACTCCTAAAGCAATCTTAGCATATCTTGACATTTTATCTTTTGTCCATGCTGGCTCCCAAACTATGTTTACATCTACTTTTTCTATCTCATCGACACCTAACATAGCTGTTTCTACTTGCTCGATGATAATAGGTGCTAAAGGACATCCCATAGATGTTAAAGTCATATCAACGATAGCGTGCTTATTATCATCACTCATCTTAACATCGTATACTAGCCCTAAGTTCATTATATCAATACCAAGCTCGGGGTCTATTACATTCTCTAATGCTTCTATTACTCTATCTTTTAATGTTTCCATATTTCCACCTCTTTTCTTATTAATCATTATATCTTACTTTTTTTCCATATTCCAGTTTTAATTTTTCTCCTAATTCAATAATATCTACTTTTATATTATTATAATTTGAAGAAATTTTTACTACTTCATCAGTTTCAAAGTTTCTATGAAACTGTGCTGTATACTCGATAACTCTACCTTTCGAATCTCTTACCGCAGTAAAAGTAATCTCCAAAAATCTCGATAATAATTCAAAATTAAAGATTCCACCATAGAATATTAATGCATCTTTATATATCAAAACTTTTAAATTTTTATTTATATATTTTGCTTCCCTCAATAAAATATCTATATCATACTCTATCTCGGGATATTCAATGAATAACTCTTCATATTCAGCTCTAGACTTTCTAATACCTTTTATTATAGATTTAATTAAAAATAATGTAACCAAAACAATAACTACAGTCAATCCATACGTGCTTAAATAATATAAATTACCAGGCACTGTTATATAAACATTAGATACAAAGGGCTTTTCTTGTAATTTACTTTTATAATTAGATGTTTCTCTATTTGATCCCAATTCTTTAAATACATCTAAAATTCTATTATTAATTAAAGAACTATGTTTTGCAGCATCCTGAAATTTCTCTAACAATTCAGAAGAAATATTAGTTCTTCCTTTTCTTCCTCTTTCTCCTATTACATCAATACGAGAATAAAGCTGTTTATCTTTTAAATTTATCTTTTTACCTTCTGGTAAATCACTACTTTGAATTAATTTCTTAATATCATCTTGAGTAGCTTTTAGTATTGCAAAACCTTGTTCATGTTGAAGCATATAAAATCGTTCATTATTTTTCAGTTTTTCATCTACTATATCTAGTTCCTCAAGAGCCTCTAATTTAATATAAGTAATTCCAGTATGTTTTCCTGTAAATTGATCGCCTTCATTATATAACATTTCGGCAGACTTTGTAGTATTATTATACGCAGCTATAATAGTTATAATGCTAATGAAAATTAATATTATAGTAAAAAATAGTTTTACTCTCATTCCCCTAAGATAACTCTTTTTCATGACTATCTTTCACATCCTTAGCGATTTGAATTTTCTATAATTACAGCTCCATTTTCTGTTCCTTTTATACATAGTTTACACATATTTAAAAACAGTCCATGTTCTACTACTCCAACTATGCTTTCAAGTTTTTCTTTTACAGATTGAATATCAAATCCATAGCCTAAGTGTAAATCAACTATATAATTATTGTTGTCAGTTATAAGAGTAGTGCCATCTTTTAATCTTAACACTGGATTTAAGCCCGCTTCTTCCATTTTTCTTATAGTATGACTATAACCAAATGGTAATATTTCTACAGGTAGGTTGAAGTTCCCAAGTTTTTCTACATCTTTACTTTCATCATAAATCCAGATTACTTCACGAGCAATATCAGCAACTATTTTTTCTCTAAATAACGCTGCTCCTCCACCTTTTATCGCATTAAAATCCTTATCGATTTCATCTACTCCATCCACAGCAAGATCAATATGATCAATCTCTTCTAGTTCTTTAATTGTTAGCCCCAAACTCTTGGCCAGTTCAACCGTTTGAATCGACGTTGATACCATCTCAACATTCAATCCTTCTTTTACTCTATCGGCTAGTGCGTGCACAAAATAGAATACTGTCGATCCTGTCCCTAAACCAACAATCATATCATCTTTCACATATTCTACAGCTTTTTTACCAACAACTTCTTTTAGATTCATTTCAGTTCCCCTCTTTATGTATATATTACTTTTAAATTATTTATATTCTACTAATAGATATTTCTTCTTACCACGTCTAAGTACTGTAAATCCATCTTCTAATCTGTCTTTAGCTTCTACAACATACTCTAAATCTGTAACTTTATCTCCATTCACATAAACAGCTCCATTGTTTACATCTTCACGAGCTTGACGTTTTGATTGAACTAGATTACTTTCAACTAGGAAATCTACGATATTGTATTCTTTTTTCTCTAATTCAGATTTTGGCATCCCTTTTACTGCTTCTTTTAATTCGGCATCCGTTAGTTCTTTAATGTTTCCTGAGAATAATGCTTTTGTAATATTTAATGCACTTTCTAACGCTTTTTCACCATGAACAATTTTCACCATTTCTTCTGCTAAAGCTTTTTGTGCAAGACGTAAGTGTGGTTCTTTTTCTGAGCTTTCTCTTAACGCTTCAATTTGGTCTTTTTCTAAGAATGTGAATTTTTTAAGAGCCGGCACTACTTCTGTATCTGCAGTGTTAAACCAGAATTGGTAGAATTCATAAGGTGTCGTTTGTTCTGGATCTAACCATACTGCTCCACCTGTAGATTTACCAAATTTAGTTCCATCAGATTTAAGCATTAATGGAATAGTAAATCCGTAAGCTTCAACATCTCCACGAAGTTTTCTCATAATTTCTAAACCAGTAGTAATGTTACCCCATTGGTCTGAACCACCAATTTGTAATTTAACATTGTGGTGTTCATTTAAGTATGCATAGTCAATACCTTGTAAAATAGTATAACTGAATTCTGTAAATGATAATCCATTATCTAAACGGCTTGAAATTGAATCTTTCGCTAGTAAATAATTAATATTTACTAATTTTCCATAGTCACGTAAAAATTCAATCATAGATAGTTTTCCTAACCAGTCACGGTTATTTACAAATTCAATATTATTATCCCCACGGAAAATATTACGAAGTTGTCCTTCAAGACGACGAGCATTATCTTCAATTACTTCAAGGCTTTGCAATTGACGCTCTTCGCTTCTTCCTGATGGATCTCCGATAATACCAGTTCCTCCACCTACTAAAATAACAGGTTTATGTCCATGTTGTTGAAATCTTTTTAACGTTAAAAATGGTAGTAAGTGTCCAATATGTAATGAATTACCCGTTGGATCTGTACCACAATAAATCGATACACTTTCTTTTTCTAATAATTCTTTTATTCCTTCTTCATCTGTTTGTTGATAAACTAAATCTCTATATTTTAAATCTTCTAATAATTTACTCATTAAAATTCCTCCACATCAATTTTTATACACTTACCTTAATTATAACACATTTTTATTTTTTGTTTTATAGTTTTCTATGTTTTTTACAAGAGAAATTATTCCTTAAACTAGCATATAATTTAGTTTTTCTCATCAAGTTATGGTATAATGTAGCTAATAGTATGCAATCTAAGGAGATTACAATGAAAATTAAGAAGATACTAACTTCTATATCGCAAGCTATCCTTCTTTCAATTGGTTTACTAATTAGTTTAGGCATGGGGCTTGCTATCGGGTATGTGGGTGGCTTAGTTAAAGATCAACCTGTCTTAACCCAAAAAGAAATGAAAGAACAAATAAATAACATTAGTAAGAACAGTGAAGTTTATTTCGGAAGTGGAGAAAAATTAGGTACAATCAACTCCGAATTAATTAGAAAAACTGTTACTTACGAAAATATCGGTGATAATGTTAAAAATGCTATTATCGCAAGTGAAGACTCTAATTTCTATTCTAACAGTGGAATTGATATTTGGGCTGTTTTAAGAGCTACACATAGTGAAGCAACTGGTGCTAGAACAACTGGTGGTAGTACTATCACTCAGCAATTGGTAAAAAATCAACTTCTTGATAATTCAAGATCTTATGAAAGAAAAGCAAAAGAAATATTATTAGCTCTTCGTGTTGATAGTCATTTTTCTAAAAACGAAATCCTTGAAAATTATCTAAATGTCGCTCCTTTCGGAAAGAATAGTTTAGGACAAAACATTAGCGGTATCGAAACTGCAGCACAAGGTGTTTTTGGAGTTCATTCTAAAGACTTGAATATAGCTCAAGCAGCTTATCTTGTTGGTTTTGTACAATCGCCATATACATATACACCATTTGACTCTGCTGGAAATATCCGTCCTGACGAAGAGCTTCAAGCGGGATTTGAAAGACAGCAATATGTATTAGAACGCATGCTTTCAAATGATTTTATTACTAAAGAACAATTTGAAGAAGCGAAGAAATTTGATATTAAGGGTGCTTATACTAAACAAAAATATTCAGAATATACTGATTACCCTTATATTCGTGATGAGGTAACAAGTTCAGTTGCAGAGATATTAGCTGAGCAAACTGCTAAAAAGAATAATAGAGAAGAAGAATTTAAAAATGATTCTGACTACAGAAATGAACTAATCGAAAAAAGTAGAATTAAATTCATAACTGGTGGTTATAAAGTAAAAACTACACTTGATAAGAAACTTTACGATACACTTCAAGAAACGAAAAAACAATTCGCTTCTTATCCAACGTACACTCAGGGTGGTGTTGTTTATCCATTAGAAATTGGAGCATCGGTCATTGAAAACAGTACTGGTAAAGTATTAGCGTTTATCGGTGGTATGGACTACAAAAAACAACAACTTAACCACGCTACAAGAACTCGTCGTTCACCAGGTTCTACAATCAAACCACTATTAGTTTATGGACCAGCTATCGATAAAGGTTACATTACTCCTAACTCAACAGTTTTAGATAAGAGATTTAACCACTATGGTTGGAGACCTGAGAACTATGATATGTCTGAGCGTGGATATCTACCTGCTAGACAAGCATTAGCTAGATCTCTTAACTTACCAACTGTAAGGCTATACTCTGCATTTTATAAAGAGGATCCTGTCACAAATTACCTAGAGAAAATGGGTGTTGAAGGTCTTACAGAAAGTGATAAGACTAACTTAGCTACTGCCATTGGTGGTATGACTTACGGTTTATCAGTTACAGAGAATACTAGTGCCTTCTCTACTTTCGCAAATAAAGGTGAACATAAAAAAGCACATATTATCGAAGAAATCGAAAATAATGATGGAGAGCTAGTTTATAAAGCTGATTTCTCTCCAGTTAAAGTATTCGAAGAATCTACAAGTTATCTAATCGTCGATATGCTTGGAGATGTAATCAATAAGAGTTATGGTTTATCTCATGATATGCCAAGTAAACTTAAATTCAATTCTAAAAACTTATTTGTAAAAACAGGGACTTCTGAGTACTATAAAGACCTATGGGTTGTTGGTGGTTCTACAAAAATAACTGTTGGTCTATGGAATGGATACGATAGTCCGGCAAAAGTACCAAGTTATGACTATGCTCAAAGAAGCTGGGTTGCAGTTATGAATGCCATTTATGCACTTGATAAAAACTTAATCTCTCCAGATACTGCCTTTAGTCGACCTAAATCAGTCGTTGATGCAAGTATTAACGGTTATAACAATGCAAAAGGTGGTACAAAAGATATAGTTCCAAATGGCTTTAAAGAACTATCTAAAGAAAAAACATTGGCGAAGTTTGGTTATAATATCGATAAGGGTATTTCATTTAACGATCCTTCAAAAGTCGTTGTAACAAAGCCTGTTCAGAAAGAAGAGAAGAAAGACGACAAAGATAAAAAGGATAAAAAAGAAGAGAAAGAAGAGCGTACAGTAACAATTACTGAAACTCCTCCTCCAATCTTAAAACCAACTGTTATTACAGAAGAAGACGAAGAATAATAAAAAAAGAGGATTGAGCATATAAAGTTCAATCCTCTTTTTTTATTTATTTTTATTATTTAAGCATGTCTTACTCTCCTAACGCATCGTATAAAGCTGGAAGATCGTGCGCTTTTGCTATTTTCCCCCAATTTCCTACATCATCTAAACCATTTGCATGAGTTACAGTATAAATAACTTTAGCTAATGTATAAAACTCCTGTAATGGTTTTAATAAATTCTTAAGATTTGATTTATTTACATCGCACATTAGCTTCTCATAGAGAGTTGTAGCATCTCTACTATCAGTACAATTTATTACATCATCAGGTATAATACCAGCATGAGCCAAGTACAGTAAGTAATTATAAACAGCCTTAAATGTTCTATATGAATCTGTAATCCCTACTTCGCTAGATGTTTTTATTACTTTTTTATAAGAAAAGTTACTTATTTGTTGTTGAATTGGATTTTTTATTTTTTCTACAAGTAATCCTATAAATTCATCTGTTACCTGTTTTTGATTTTCCACCACATCGTCTGGCGTGATATTTTTCTCTATTAATCTATTATAAAAGTCACAGAAAATTTTATCTAATTCATACGTATCTTCTTCTGTCAGATACTCTTCAGGTGCTACAAAATTCTTAATTAGCGCAGGAAATTCTATAGTTTTTCCTACATGAAATGTCCCTACCGTCATATTTAATGATTGAATAAAATCATTTTTTCTTACAAAATTATATATATGATGAGCATTTTTTGCATAATAATTAGAAGTAAATTCTTGGAGTTTATTAGTCTCCTCTAAATCTTTTTTTAAAAAATACTCCTCTAATTTTTTGTTATATTTTTTATCATATTTTCTAAGTTGTTTTAACTGTGGTAATGCTGTATTGAATGTATAAACTCGTTGATATGTTTGTTTTAACAATTCTACTGTAATTGCTATATGTCCCCCAAGAGAGTGACCTGCAGCAACTTTATAACAAGAATCAAAATCTACAATTTTCCTTTTTAAAAACATAGTAAATTTACACGCAGAATCAATTTGACTAGTATTTTCACCAGAAACTATTCCCGTATAATTGTAAAACCAGTCACTAATATCTTCACTCTCACTACCTCTATAGATAACAAGAAGTTCTTTAAGCTCTGGAATATAGATTGCTGTAGCTTGAAATCCATTTTTCGTAATTTTTGGAATTGATATTCCACTATTATATACTTCAACGCTCTCGAAAACTTCTCCAGTAACATCTTTTATAATTCTTTTTATTTTATATTCTGCTGTACTCTGTTTCTTATTTCCTTTAATTAAATACTCATACTCTGTTAGTTTAGCTACGAGTAGTGGATTATGGAAAAATCTTAACATAGTCAAATCACCTCTTTTATATAAAAATAATTATAACACATTTTATAGAGAATATAAAAATTCTATATCTTCCCAAGTAATGAGAAAATATAGAATTCTTATATTTATTATACGTTAAATCTAAATAACATGATATCGCCGTCTTTTACTTCGTATTCTTTACCTTCAAGACGCACACGACCAGCTTCTTTAGCTTTTGGCATACTTCCATATTCAACTAAATCATCATAACTTACAGTTTCAGCACGGATAAATCCACGTTCAAAATCAGAGTGGATAATTCCAGCACATTCAGGTGCTAACATACCTTTTTTAAATGTCCATGCACGTACTTCTTGGACACCAGCTGTGAAGTATGTTGCTAATCCTAGAAGGCTGTAACTTGCTTTAATTAATTTATCTAATCCACTTTCATCAATTCCTAGTTCTTCTAAGAACATTGCTTTTTCTTCATCTTCTAATGAAGCCATTTCTTCTTCGATTTTTGCACAAACTACGATTACTTGGCTTCCTTCACTTGTAGCAAACTCACGTACACTTGCTACGTGTTTGTTAGAGTCAACGTCTAGTAAATCATCTTCACTTACGTTAGCAACATAAAGCATAGGTTTCATTGTTAATAAATGTAATCCCTTTGCGATTTTTTGCTCTTCTTTATCGAATTCTAAAAGTCTAGCTGGTTTTTCTTCTTTAAGAATGTCGCGAACTTTAGAAAGTACTGCAAATTCTGCAACAGCATCTTTATCTTTTTGTTTAGCTTGTTTTTCTACACGCCCGATACGTTTTTCAACACTTTCTAAGTCAGCTAAGATTAACTCTAAGTTAATAACTTCGATATCGTATAATGGATCTACTCCACCTGCAACGTGAGTAATGTTTTCATCTTCAAAACATCTAACAACTTGGCAAATTGCATCTACTTCACGAATATGACTTAAGAATTTATTTCCTAGTCCTTCACCTTTAGATGCACCTTTTACGATACCAGCAATATCAGTAAATTCGAATGATGTTGGTACTGTTTTTTTAGGTTCTACTAGTTCTGTTAATTTATTTAATCTGTGGTCTGGTACTTCTACAATTCCTACATTTGGGTCAATTGTTGCGAAAGGATAGTTCGCTGCTAATGCTCCTGCTTTTGTAATTGCGTTAAAAAGTGTACTTTTTCCTACGTTTGGTAATCCTACTATTCCGGCTGTTAATGCCATAGTATTAATCACTCCTTTTCTTCATTAATTTCTTATATTACTTAGGCCTTGCCTACTCAACTTAACTATTATAACATAAAACACGAAACTTATCATTTATTATTATGCTATTTAAAAATATTTTGTTAATAATCATTAATCTTATCCATTAGTATATTAAAAGATACTAACTATTACAAAAGTACGTACTTTACAAAAATTATTTTGGTATGTAAAATATATTACAAGATATAAATTTTTGTGAAAAAAATTAAAAGGACGGTAATTAACTATGAAAAAATACAATTCGAATATTAAACTTGGAACTACAACACTTAATGTTGTAAACTTTGAAAGACAGCTTAAATTCTACACAGAAGCCATGGGTATGACTATAATTTCAAAAAACGAAAGGGAAGCTACTTTGGGTACTACTGATAATACTCCGCTTCTCCACATAAAAAAAGTCGATGGACCTCTTGTACGTTCTTACGGACTATATCACATAGCCTATCTAGTTCCAGATGAACAAAGTCTAGCAAACATACTGCGTCACTTTATAGATTCTAATATACCTTTAGATGGTGGCTCTGATCACGGTTATAGTAATGCCCTTTACCTAAGTGATATAGAAGGTAATGGAATAGAAGTATATTACGATAAAGACGAATCTACTTGGGATATAAAAGAAGATGGAAGAATCATAGGAGTAACAGAGCCTATCGATGCTACTCACCTACTTGATATTTCAAAAACTGTAGTGCCTTATTCTTTACCTATAGGAACTATTATTGGGCACATTCATCTAAGTGTTCAAAACTCTACCATTTCTTCTAACTTCTATCAAGAAGTACTAGGATTTAGTGATAAATTCACCGTGGCTAGTGCTAGTTGGATTGCTTACGGCAATTACCACCACCATCTAGCTGTTAATCAATGGGGAGGTCCTAATCTGAGCCTTAGACAAAAAGGAACTCCAGGTTTAGATAATTTTGAAATTCTTTTTATTGATGATGATGCTTACAATAAAGTTGTGGAAAATATAAAAAATAACAACACTAAAATCATCTCTGAATATGATAATAAGATTATTATTAATGATCCTAATGGAATTGAAATTCATTTAATAAAAGAAGTATAATATTTAAAAATCTTTACGTGGGTGACTCATCAAAATCGATTTCTTTGAAATCACACTTTTCGAGTCACTCACTTTTAGTTTTTATTCGCTTATTTCCTTAGCTTTATGATATAATAAGAATATTATTTTATCAGAAGGAGGAACTATGCAGGATTTTATAGCACAATTTGGTAGCTTTGCACCTATAGTATTTTTAATACTAGCATCTGTATTACCAATATTTTTATTCCCACCAGGGATATTCTCTCTAATTGGTGGTTATTTATTTGGTTTTACTCATGGTTTTATCCTTTCGATAATTTCATCGATAATCTATACTAGTGTGATGTTTCTTATCTCAAGATACTTCGCAAGTGACTACGTTGAAAAATACTTAGCTAAAAAACTATCAAAAAAACAATATGATACAATTTTCGGTATAAGTGAAAATAAACTTATGATATTTTTAATAATCTATAGATTAATCCCTGTTCTTCCAAATAGTGTCATTTGTTACTCATATGGTTTAACTAGAATATCGTTTAAAAAATATTTTATCGGTAATATTATAGGGTTAATCCCTGGAAAAATGATCTGGTTACACTTTGGTACTACTCTAAACAATATTGGAAGTATGGAATTTTTATATGGAATAATTATAGTTTTAGCTTTTATCTTTATCAGCTCAAAACTCTCAAAAAGATTTAATAAATAAAAAGCTAGTGATTCTAAATTTAAATTCACTAGCTTTTTCATATTATGAATGTTTTTCTACTATTTTTTTAATTTTTTTGTTAAACTCACGTCTTGGCATCATAATGTTATTATCACACTTTAGGCATTTTATCTTAATGTCTGCCCCCATACGTGTAATTTGCCATCTATTTGTGCCACAAGGGTGTTGTTTTTTCATTTCTACTATGTCATTTAATTCATATTCCATAATCCAACCTCCTATTTTTCTTCATTTGATGTTAATAAAGATTTAAACTCTTTATAGAAATCACGTCTTAACATTGTTTCAATTTCATTTTTCTTACCGACTTTAGCTTTTCCGATAACATGTATCGTAACAACATTATCTTCAATTTTTTCTATATAATCGATGTGTAATTTATCATTTTTATATAATAAATCATGATATTCTTTAGAGTTATTAGCATTACCTATTACTTTATTAACTCTCTCTTCAATTTTTTCAATAGACTCATCAATCTTAATTGGTAGTTCTACTAATGCTAAGTTATACATTAAAGAATAGTTTACTACTTGATTAATAGTCCCATTAGGAATAAAATATACTTCACCATCTTTAGAACGAATTTTTGTAGAACGTAATCCAAGTGACATTACATAACCTCCTGCAATAAATGCTGCTTGATTATAAATCTTGACATTATCACCTACATCAAATTGTCCTTCAAGAATGATAAAAAATCCAGATATAATATCTTTAACTAAACTCTGTGCACCAAAACCAATAGCTACCGATGCTATACCTGCACTGGCCACAATACTCGTAGTATTAACTCCTAAGATTGATAAAACTTGAAAAAATGCAATAAAGTAGATTGTATAACGAACTGCACTTTTAACGAGTTTGTGTAACGTTTCTGATCTTTTCTCATTAAACTTTATGTTAAATTTCTTATTGGCATTATCACTCGTTGTCATCACATAATCAATAATTTTATTAAAGATACGAACTAGTATTGATGCAATAATAAAAATTCCAATTATAAGTAATAGCTTTTCTAAAACTGTAATAAGTAAATTAGTGTTACTTAATGAAGTTTTAAATTTTTCAATAATGTTCATAACTATTCATCCTTGAATAATGAAATAATACGTTCAAATTCATCATTATCTTTGAACTCAATTTCAATCTTACCTTTTTTATTGCGACCTTGTTTAATCGTTACAGAAGTTCCAAGACGTTTTTTAAGAATGTTTTCTTGCTCTTCTATAAAAATATCCTTAGCCTTAGGTTTCTTAACCTCTTTCGGTTTCAATAACTTCGCTACATATTCTTCTAATTCACGAACAGACATTTTTCTTTCAATTACTAAAGTACAGACATCTTCCATAGCTTTTTTTGTTTTTAATGAAAGTAACGTTCTAGCATGCGCAGTACTAATAATCCCTTGCTCAAGTTTATTTTTAATTTCTGAAGGTAACTTTAATAAACGTAAGCTATTAGCAATATACGGTCTACTTTTTCCTAGTTTCTTAGCTAATTCCTCTTGAGTTAATGACATCTTATCCATCAGATTTTTATAACTTTCTGATTCTTCTAAAGCAGATAAATCTTCACGTTGTAAGTTTTCTAGTACTGCAAAGACCATCATTTCTTCATCTGTCAACTCTTTAATAATAGCAGGGATTGCTTTCTTACCTAGCAATTCAAATGCTCTATAACGACGCTCCCCTGCTATAATGTAATAACCTTTTACAGCTTTTTTTACAATAATAGGTTGTAATAAACCATTTTTTTCGATAGATTCTTTTAATTCGTTTAATTTTTCTTCATTAAAATAAGTTCGCGGTTGATATGGATTCTTTTTGATCTCATCAAGTGCAATTTCCACTATTTTATCATTATCTGTTACTAATTCAACATTTTCTGTAGCGAAAATAGCATCAAGTCCACGCCCTAAACCTTTACCTAATTTCTTAGCCACGTTCAATCACCTCTTTAGCTAATGCTAAGTATTGTTTGGCTCCATTAGAATTTTTCGCATACTCAATAATTGGTTCACCAAAACTCGGAGCTTCGCTTAGACGTACAGTTCTTGCTATAACTGTTTCGAATGCTTTATCTTTGAAATGCTCTCTTACCTGCTCTGCCACTTGATTAGATATATTTGTTCTACTATCAGTCATAGTAAGTAATACACCAAAAATATCTAATTTAGAATTAAGATGTTTTCTTACTATATTGAATGTATTCATAAGCTGACTAAGCCCTTCTAAGGCATAATATTCTGTCTGTACAGGGATAATTACCCCATTAGCTGCAGTTAATGAATTTAAAGTAATAAGTCCTAAAGATGGCGGACAATCGATTACTACATAATCATAGTTCTCATTGATTTCTGAAATTGCATTTTTCATACGTTGTTCACGGCTAATTGCTGAGACAAGCTCAACTTCTGCACCGGCTAATGCAATACTAGAAGGCACAATATCCAGATTTTCATAAGCTGTTTTAATTATTACATCATTAATGTTAACTTCATCTACAAGGATATTATAAATTGATTGACTTATAGCTGCTTTATCTATCCCAACTCCGCTTGTTGCATTTGCTTGTGGATCAGTATCAATTAATAATACTTTCTTTTTAAGATAAGCTAAAGAAGCCGCTAAATTAATTGAAGTAGTAGTTTTTCCTACTCCACCTTTTTGATTACATATCGCTAATATTTTCATCATTTACCTCTTTGTTTACATAACGTGGAACAGTAACTTTGATAACCACGCTATCCATATTTTCTTCTTCTTCTTTATTAAGATTTATATTATATTTTTCTTCCAATTTAGCTATTTCTTTTACAAGTTTAGCTATAACCTTTTGACCATCATAATTAACTGTAGAGTTAAATACTTTTGTATCTTTTTTTATTTTTAAATATGTATCTATTTTTTCTTCAGTTTGAGAAACGTTCAGATTCTGAGATAAAATCTGAACCAATAACTTTTCCTGAGCTGACGGTTCTAATTTAACCATAGCACGTCCATGACGTTCAGTTATTTTTTTGGTATTTATCGCATCTATAACTTTCTTACTAAGCTTTAATAAACGAAGTTTATTTGCTACAGTTGCTTGTGTTTTCCCTAAGGATTTTGCCAACTCATCTTGAGTAAGTTTATTAATTCTAAGTAATTCCTGATATGCATGTGCCTCTTCAATAGGAGTCAATTCTTCTCTCTGAATATTTTCAATTAAGGCAAGAGTCGCCATTTGTTCATCAGTTAATTCCTTAACAATAGCCTTGGTAGTAGCATATTGTAAGTATTTAATTGCTCTTAAACGTCTTTCCCCAGCAATAAGTTCATAGAAACCATTTCCTATATCACGAACTGTAATAGATTGAAGTAAACCATTTTGCTTAATTGATTCAGCAAGCTCTTTAATTTTCTCTTCAGTGAATTCACGACGTGGTTGATATTTATTAGGTACAATCTTCTCAACTAAAATTTCTCTGAGTACATCATCATCAGAAATTCCTACTTTTTCTGCTCTCTGGGTTAAATCATATAGCTTACTAAATGGTTTTACACTCTCTGTCATATTTTACCTCCTATAACTTTATATACAATAATACAATATCATACTTTAAAATAATTGTCAAAAATATTTCCCGATATATATTAGCTAATAAAGCTTATGAAACAGTACTTTTAAAGAATATTTCCGAAATAAAACAGATATTTTTTAAAGACAAAAAAAAGTGTAATCATAAATGATTACACTTTATACAGGGACGGCAGGAATCGAACCCACACCAAAGGTTTTGGAGACCTTTGTTCTACCGTTAAACTACGTCCCTAAGAATGGTGGGAAGAAGTGGATTCGAACCACTGAACCCGAAGGAGCGGATTTA
>CAMYEU010000012.1 GCA_947254465.1 uncultured Gemella sp.
ATACGAGATCCTGAGATGTCTCGTGGGCTCGGAGATGTGTATAAGAGACAGGAGATGGGCTAGCAGATGTAATAGTTGCAGCTTGTGATACTGTAAGACTATATAAAAAAACTCATGATTTAGTAGAAAAATTAAAATAAATACACTTGGAGGTAAATGATGAAATGGAAGATTGTAGTTGATACTGCATGCGATTTTAGAGAAATCCCTAATAAAGCAGAGAATGTTACTTATGAGAGAGTGCCATTTTCATTGCAGATAGAGGATAAGGCATATGTAGATACTTTAGATCTAGATATTGATGAGATGATGAGAGAGATGTATGCTAGTTCAGAAGCAGCAAGATCAGCTTGCCCAAGTCCAGAGGCATATCTATCAGCATATAGAGGTGCAGAAAATGTAATAGTTCTAACTTTAACTGGTGGAATGTCAGGAAGTTATAATAGTGCAGTAATTGGCGAAAAAATGTTAAAAGAAGAAAATGAGAATGTTAATATTCATATAGTAAATACACTTTCAGCAGGAGGGCAAAATGATTTATTTCTTCTTAAGATAAATGAACTAATTAAAGAAGGATTATCTTTCGATGAAGTAGTCTCAAAAATGAATGAGTATCAAAAAAATACAAAACTTATTTTTTCTCTAGAAAAAGTAGACAATTTAGTGAAAAATGGACGTCTATCTAAGCTTGCTGCAGCCGTTGTAGGATTATTAAATATGCGTATGGTAGGAGAGGCGAGTAATGAAGGAACTCTACACTTACTACATAAAGTTCGAGGTGAGAAAAAAGCTATTTCAACAGTAGTGGATGAGATGATTAAATCTGGATATAAAGGTGGAAGAGCTGTAATAACTCATAGAAATAATGAAAATATATGTAAAAAAATAGAAGAAAAATTAAAAGAAAAATTTTCTGATATAGAATTTATAGCTGTACCTACTTCTGGAATTTGTAGTTTCTATGGAGAAGAGGGCGGAATACTTTTAGGATATGAAATATAGAATGTCTATTCAAATAAAATAATAAAAAAGGAAAAGTGATTACTCTTTGTAAAACACTTCTCCTTTTTTTATTGAATTTAACTAACTCTGTTTAGCTCTTTTTTTACTTCTGCGCAGCTTCCCGATTAAAAATCCAGTCCCTTGACCACAAAGGCTGAAGAATATATATCCTAAACCGTATATAAGAATATCAAAGTTTAAAATAATTAAACAAGATATAATGTAAAAAATTCCTATAATAAATGAAAAAATATAGCTAAAGTCTTCTTTATTATATGCATATAGAAATGATATTAGAAAACTAATAACAGGATATAGGATAATTAGTAGTAATATTATCATACCTGATCTATTCGATATAAAATAAGAACACAGAGGGAGTATTATAAATAAAAAGAAAGAAAAAATTAAGTAGGGTACTTTTTCTAAAAATTTCTTCATTAATCTGCCTCCTAATTATAGTGTTATTCTATCATATATTGAATTAAAAAACAATAAACAAATATATTCAATAAAACCTACAAATTTGAAACCGTTTTTTAAATGTGATATGATATATTATATTAACAAATGAGAGGGGAACAATAATAATGAAATTTTTTATTGATACAGCCAATGTAGAAGATATTAGAAATGCTAATGAATTAGGGGTGGTGTGCGGAGTTACTACTAATCCATCTTTAATCGCTAAAGAAGGACGTGATTTCAAAGAAGTGATTAAGGAGATTGCATCAATCGTAGATGGGCCAATAAGTGGAGAAGTAAAGGCAACTACTACTGACTGGAAAGACATGGTAGAAGAAGCTAGAGAAATAGCTAAAATTCATTCAAATATGGTAGTTAAAATTCCTATGACAGAAGATGGTCTAAAAGCGGTAAATGTGCTGAAAAAAGAGGGGATTAAAACAAATGTTACATTAATCTTCAGTCCAACTCAAGCTTTATTAGCTGCAAGAGCAGGAGCAACATATGTATCTCCATTTTTAGGTAGATTAGACGATATTGCTCACAATGGACTATTATTAATCGAAGAAATAGTGGAAATTTTTGCGAATAATGATATTGATACACAAATTATCGCAGCGAGTGTGAGAAATCCAATTCACGTTACAGAATGTGCTAAACTAGGATGTGACATTGCTACTGTTCCATATAATGTAATTAAACAGATGGTTAAACATCCTTTAACTGATATCGGTATTGAAAAATTCAAACAAGATTATTATAAAGTATTTGGTGAGTAATCAGTAGAGTACTTTTACGTCAAAAATATTTTTCTTTAAAAAAATTTAAAAATTTTGTATTTTATACTAGAAATATTTATAAAGTAATGTTATAATATATTTTGTTGTATGAAAAAGTTGTTAAGATTAAATTTTATAGGAGGTTATATTAATGCGCGTAAATGTAACATTAGCTTGTACAGAATGTGGTGACAGAAACTACATTACTAAAAAGAACAAAAGAAATAATCCAGACCGTATTGAACTTAAAAAATACTGTCCAAGATTAAAAAAAGTGACTTTACACAGAGAAACGAAATAATAAAGTTAGAGAAGCCTTAAAGTATCAACGTTTAAGGCTTTTTGTTTTGCCTTTTGAATGTCTTTTTTATTATGTGAAAACGAACTTGAATGTCATACTAATAAAAAAACCGCCAGCAAATTAATACTGACGGTGAGAGCATTGAGCTCTAGTTATGATTTGCGATAGATACAATTAAGTACCTATGTTAGTAATTATATTTTATAATAAATTAGAGTAGAAGTCAAATTTTAGTTTTTAAAAAATAAGTTTTTAATACCATCTTCTATGATTTTTAGTGTATCATCTGTAACTCTTATTTTTGTTAGAGGATCTAAATTGTCTTTACTCTTAAAAATTTTATTTTTGTCTATGGTAGTAATAGCGTCTATTTATATATATATTTCTTTATCGAAATCTTTAATGTATTTTTTACTCTATCTTTTGCATTTTCAACTATATTTCTTTCTAATAGGACTTTTTGATAAAAAATTTTTAATTGACGTAAATCTTCAGTAAATGGTTCTCCGTTTTTTTCCCTTTCTTCTAATTTATTTAAATCTGATTCAATTTTTTTCATATTGTTATCGTTTAATTTTATTTGTTCTTCAAGATAATCTAATGTCAGTGAAGCTAATCCCCTAGAAATACCTGCAGTTAATTTTATATTTTGTTTGCCTTCTTTAGAAGTTAAGGGAACAACAGTAATTGTATTCTCTCTTACTATCATTTTTGTTTAGTGTTATTGCATAATGGTATGATGAAAATTCAGAACCATAATTTATACCGAAATCAACATATACTAAAGTACTTTGTGGGAAAACCGAGTTTCGTCTTCTTTTTCCTAGCACATCCCTTTCAAGTTGTGTAGTGTAATTTTCCATAATGAATCCTAATCTTTTAGTTTTAAAGTGATTTGGATTTTTATTTGTTATATTTTTTAGTTTATCTGTTGCCACTTCTAGTTGTTCGATATTTCTTCTTTCTAATTGTTCTTTATCCATAATAATTCCCCTTTATATAGTGATAAATAGAGTAAACATAATTTTAATAGCTTAGATGATTTATAATTTTGTTAGTATACTCTATATTTTTTTGTTTAATAGTATTTCCTAATAATTTTATGAACAGTTTTTTACTAGGTTGACTCAATTATATTATAGTCTATAAAAGGTATAAAATAAATTATAAACTTATATGAGTAACTGAAATTATACAATTTGTTAATTGACTTACTATATATTGAGTGATAGTATGTATGCGAAAAGAAAAAATAATTAATGTTGATTTTTATATCGATTAAGGGGATGTATTTTATGAGTGATATGAAAATTAATAAAATGAATAAACAAAGAGAAGCGTCTATATTAATGCAAAATACATTATCAATATTATTAAACATAAGTATCGGCATAAGCGAGAGAAGGAGACTCCGGTGACTAAGTATATTTGATAAGTATATGAAATAACGTAAAAGAATTTAAGGTTATAGAAAATATGGAGGTAAAAAAATGAATAAAGAGAAAATAGTTGAAGAAATAGAATATATCCAACAAAAATTGATAAGTTTACAACTTACAATGGAATTATTAGCAATGCACACAGATGTAATTAATGTATTAACTTTAGATGAACTAAGAAGTCTAGATATTCCAACAGACATATTAATTAAATATTGGGACAAAGCAAGAGATGGTCATAATTTGTATATGATGACTGACGCTATTGCTAAACAAACATCAGATGATTTATCGAAGATATGTTATGAGGGATTTGATGAATTGAAAACTATGATAAATAATATTGCATAGTCTATAGAAAGAACAAATAATATTTTTTAACTTAATTATTCACAAAATTTATTATAAAAGGTTTGATATAAATAATATTTTATTACACATCAAACCTTTTTATTATATTATTTAGTTACTGGAACTTCAAAATTGGCTGTTTCCATTGTTTTAGCATCTTGAGTAAATTGGCTAAAAGAAATTTTAATTTTGTCACTTTCCGTGCTTAAACCGTATCCCATAGTAGATTCTGAAATTGCACCAACTGGAGTGGGTTCTGGATATTTTGAAGAATTAACTGGATAAATTCTAGCTTCCTTTTCTGCTCCATCAACAACTGTTCTAGGTACTAAAAATAGATCTTGATATTCATTTTTAAATCCTAAATTTTCATAAGTATACTTTATGATAACTACTTGCGCTATATTTTCTTTAATATGTTTAGTTCTATCTTGAGTAGTTTTAACCTCTGTTATTTTTAGTTTCCATTGGCCATCTACAATCCATTCTTCATTAAGACCGTATACTTTATCTTTCGAGTTTTCAGTTTCTGTTGTAGCAGTTTTATTTTGTCTTACTGATTCGCTTTTTATTAAAGAACACCCACTTAGGACTACTGAAGCAGATAGTAGACCTATAAATAGTAATTTAGTTTTCATATTTTTCTTCTCCTAATCTATAAATGTGTAATTCTTAGCGAATAACTTATATGTATACAAAAAATTATATATTATATGATATTACTAGTCAATACAAAGAGAATTCGTTTTCTTTATATTAACAAAATTAGAATAAAATTTATAGATTTTTATAAAATACCTTTACAAATGCAAGGGAAAATATTATACTATATATTATCCAATAAAAATAATGTTATTTTTTCTACAGATATTTCTTGTTTTTCAAAAGAATTCTTTAGTAAAGCTAACAAAATTAAAAATTTCAAAAAAAATAAAAAAAATTAAAAAAAGTTGTTGACAAACAATAATATCTATTATATAATTAATACATAAGTTAATAACAAATATTCACGCGGGTGTAGTTTAGTGGTAAAACCTCAGTCTTCCAAACTGATGTTGTGAGTTCGATTCTCATCACCCGCTCCATTTTTTTATTTAGAGATTTTTCCACAGTAGCTCAGTTGGTAGTAGCATCTGACTGTTAATCAGAGGGTCGCAGGTTCGAGTCCTGCCTGTGGAGTAAAGTACGGCTGTGTATGCAGCCGTATATTTTTTTGTTTAAAATCTCGCTAAATATTATTATCATAGAAAAAATTATGTTATAATAATTCATGGTATATGAACTTTTATCGAGTTGAATTTTATATAGATTAAAAGTTGAAGTTTAAGAAAAATAAAGAGAATTTTATAGGAGATTTTTATGTTTTTAGATGAGGTAAAAATATTCGTCCGATCAGGTGATGGTGGGAATGGATTAGTAGCATTTAGAAGAGAGAAGTATGTTCCAAAAGGTGGACCAGCTGGAGGAGACGGTGGACGTGGAGCCAATGTCGTATTCATAGTTGATGAAGGATTAAGAACTTTCATGGATTACCGTTATCAGAAGAAATTCGTAGCACCTAATGGTGAAAACGGGATGAGTAAAGGTATGCACGGTAGAAAATCTAAAGATTTATACTTAAAAGTGCCGCCAGGAACAGTGATTCGTGATACTGATACTGGAGAAGTATTAGCAGATTTAGTAGAACATGAGCAAGAAGTAGTAGTAGCTCGTGGAGGACGTGGAGGACGTGGAAACTGTCGTTTCGCAACACCTTCAAATCCAGCGCCAGAAATCGCTGAAAATGGTGAACCAGGAGAAGAAAGAAATCTTACATTAGAATTAAAACTTATGGCTGATGTAGGTCTTGTTGGATTCCCATCTGTAGGTAAATCAACGTTATTATCAATAACATCAAAAGCAAAACCAAAAATTGCTGATTATCACTTTACAACATTAGCACCAAATCTTGGAGTAGTAGAAACAAAAGACCACAGAAGTTTTGTTATGGCTGACCTTCCAGGATTAATCGAAGGGGCTAGCCAAGGTGTAGGTCTTGGACATCAGTTCTTACGTCACATTGAAAGAACAAAAGTTATTGTTCACGTAGTAGATATGTCAGCAACTGATGGTCGTGATCCATATGAAGATTATAAAATTATAAATCAAGAGTTAGCAGAGTACAACATGAGACTTTTAGAAAGACCTCAAGTAGTAGTAGCTAATAAGATGGATATTCCAGTGGCTAGTGACAATCTTAAAGAGTTTAAAAAACACTTAGAAAACGATGGTGAAGAAGTAGATATCGTTGAAATTTCTGCATTCACACGTAGTAATATCGATAACTTACTTTATAAAATAAGTGACATACTAGATAACACAGATCCAAATATGTTATATGAACTTGATACTGAAGAAGAAAGTATGGAAAACAGAGTTCTTTATAAACATAAACCTAAGGATGAAACATTCAAGATTACTCGAGATGATACAGGAGCTTATGTAGTAAGTGGACCTGGTATCGAACGTGCATTCTTAATGACTGATTTCAATCGTGATGCTTCTGTTAGACGTTTTGCTCAACAAATGCGTTCTATGGGTGTAGACGATGCTTTACGTGATAGAGGATGTAAAAACGGTGATACCGTTAAAATTCTTAAAGGTGAGTTTGAATTCGTAGAGTAGGAGATAACCACTGTGGATAAAGAAAAAGTTTATTATATAATTAGAGAAGATGTATTGCCAGAAGCTGTAAAGAAGACATTAGCGATGAAAAAAGCGTTAGAGGAAGATTCTAAATTATCAATTTTAGAAGCTTCTAAAAGATTCGATTTAAGTAGAAGTGCATTTTATAAATATAAAGATACAATTTTTCCGATTCAAGATGTGAAAAGACAATCAATTCTATCATTGTCTATCGATGTTGACGATATTCCTGGAATATTAGGTAAAATTTTATCAGTTGTTAATGAAGAAAAGTGTAGTGTACTTACTATTCACCAAACGGTGCCGATTAATGCAAAAGCTACGATAATTATTTCTTTAGAGCTAAGTTCAGGTGATATAAATATTGAAAAATTAAATAAACGAATTAAAAATCTTGAGTTTGTTAATTCAATTAAAGTAATTGGTTTAAGCATGTAAAGATAGTTTAATAAATATTAAATGTAGGAGAACAGAGTAGGGAAGTCAGTTTCCTATATCTGTTCTCCTTTTTATTTTAGAAAGGTGAATTATGCAAAAAAATGATATATTCGAAGGGAAAGTTATAGATTATACACATGATGGTCTTGGTGTAGTTAAAATTGATAATTTTCCAATTTTTATTGAAGATGTTATAGAAGGTGAAGTAATTGAGTTTAAGATAATTAAATTAAAGAAAAATCTTGGTTACGGAAAAGTTCTTAATATTATTGAAAGTTCTAAAAATAGAGTAGATGGTATTCCCAAAACTTCAGGGGCGAATTTAGTTCATATGAACTACGAAGAGCAGTTGAAGTTTAAGAAGAAAAAAGTTCAAAATGTTATGGATAAAGCTCTTGGAAAAGATTCTGTCGAAGTATTAGATACGCTAGGAATGGAAGACGGATATCATTACCGTAATAAGTCTGTGATTCCAGTACAAAAAGTTAATGATGAAGTTAAGATGGGGTATTATAAACCACGAAGCCATGATGTTGTTAATATAGAGAAATGTTTTATTCAATATGATGAACACAATGTATTAATGAACAAGTTACGTAGTCTAATTTCAGAACTTAACTTATCTATCTATGATGAAAATAACCACTCAGGTGCTATTAGACATATTATGTTCAGAACAAATACACTGAAAAGTGAAATCATGGTAGGTATTGTAGCGAAGGAGAAGTTTAATAAATTAGATGAATTCGTTGAAAAAATATCTAAATTAGATGATAGAATTGTTAGCATTATGTTAAATATTAACGATAAGAAGACAAATGTAATCTTTGGGGATAAAACTGAAAATCTTTTTGGTAAGGATTATATAACTGACATGTTAGACGGAATAGAATTTAAGATTTCACTTCGTTCATTCTATCAAGTAAATCCAGTTCAAACAGAAGTGTTGTATAGTAAAGCATTAGAACTTGCTGAATTAAAAGAAACTGATACGATAATCGATGCATACTGTGGTATTGGAACAATAAGTCTATTTGCAGCGAAGAAAGTTAAGAAAGTATACGGTATTGAAATAGTAGAAGCGGCTGTTTTAGATGCTCGTGAGAATGCAAAAAATAATAATATAACTAATGCAGAGTTTTTATTAGGTAAGAGTGAAGATGTAATTAAAAAATTAATCTCGCAAAATGTAAAATTAGATGCAGTTATTGTGGATCCACCACGTAAAGGATGCGAGGAAAGTTTCCTATGTGATTTAGCTTCAATGGGAATAGAAAAAATAGTCTATGTTAGTTGTAATCCAGCAACATTAGCTAGAGATATGGAAATTATGAGAGGTCTAGGTTATAAACTAGGTTCAGTGCAACCTGTAGATATGTTCCCAGGGACGTACCATGTTGAGTGTGTAGTATTGATGTCAAGAGTTGCACCCGCTAAGTAAATAAAATATAGAAAATAAAGGCTTATTCTAGGCTATCGTTAAAAGGTATCGATAGCTTAGAGTAAGCCTTATTATTTGAGAGAAAATAAGGTTGAGCGGGAATATATCCATAGCCTAGAGTTGACACTAGAGAATGGATAATAAGAAAAAATGCACCCACTGGCACTCAGCTATAAATTTGACAATTGTAAAATAGCCTAATTAACATTATAATATAACTAAGAAACAAGTATACTAATCCTCTGCATATAGGGACGTGTACCTGGTGCCATAAAGATTGGATTATATTGGGATATTCCTGCAGACGCTGAAAAACCAAACGATAAAAGAACTAAGAGTGGTAAATATATAAAGAGAGGTGATATTAATGGATAGAAGTGCTTTCATTAAGACTCTGATAGAAGTATTGAAATATGATAGAAAATACAGAACAATTGAATCAAGAGACCAACTGTTGAGGTTAATAGGTAGAGCAAGAGTAAATTTTGTTCCACAATATGAATTTGCAAATCATGGGCGTTCCTATCAACATTGGGAGATTGTGGAATTACGAGTTCCGGTTCCTTTGTTAGAAATCGCAGAAGAAAATGAGAAGATTCTAGAAGAGTTAGTAGAGTATGTATATGAGGAGTCTGATGATTATGCTTTACATCACGTTGAAATACGTCCACAGGTAATTGATACACCAGATGAAGTAACAGAGCATAATGTAGTTTTTGATGCAATTTAAGATGAAGTAATTCAGGGAATTAGAGATGCTAAATTTATAAATTTGGGCAGCTGTTGCATGGTTTTCTAATGAAGCTATTTATCAAGAGTTATTAGCGAAAAAGAAGCAAGGATTAAATGTAAGAATAATAGTTTCGCAGGAAGACTCAAATATAAATATGATTTCAAAACTGAGAGAGAATAAGTTCGATGTTGTGGTCATTCCGAGATGGGGAAATAAAGGATGTAACCGTATGCATGATAAGTTTTGTATCATAGATATGGACTATGTAATGCACGGATCATATAATTGGACACCAACAGCTAATAAAAATGTAGAAACTTTAGTAACTGCACTTGATCATGAACTTGTCAAAAAGTTTGCTAAAGAGTTTATGGAATTATATAATGGGATTTATTTTTAAACAAAGACAAATTTGAATTTAAGGAGGACAAAATGATTTTAGAAACGGAAAGATTGATTCTTCGTCCATGGGAAGAAAGTGATGCAAATGATTTATTTCAGTATGCCAGTAATCCAGAGGTTGGTCCGATTGCAGGTTGGCCTGTACATACCAGTGTTGAAAATAGCAAGGAGATTATAAAAAGTGTTTTTTCAGCACCTGAGACATACGCCATAGTTTTAAAAGAAACGATGCAGCCAGTGGGTAGCATAGGATTGATGATCGGCTCTGTAAGTGATAAAGGTATTCCTGATACTGAGGCGGAGATTGGTTACTGGATAGGAGTTCCGTATTGGGGTCAGGGTCTGATACCAGAAGCAGTTCGTGAGATTATGAGACATGGATTTGATGACCTGAATCTGGAGAAAATGTGGTGTGGTTATTTTGACGGCAATACAAAGTCAAAGAGAGTTCAGGAAAAATGTGGTTTCCGTTATCATCATACAAAAGAAAACGTTCTATGTGCATTTGAAGGTATTCTTCGCACAGAACACATAACCTGTCTATCAAAGGGAGAGTGGCTGTCGACTAAGTAAATCCCAGTTTGTCTAGGTAATACCTTTTAACGATAACCCTACTTATCGTTAAAAGGTTTATAGATATGTTCCCACATACGAACGCAACTACTTGACATACTTAGTGTTCACTCGTTTCATGTTGAGTGTGTAAGCTTGTTAGAGAAACGTTCCTAATAGCTATGAATAAATTATTGAAATGCTTCTTTTACTACCAATATTTTCTGTTCTGAATGTAGTTCAGCATAAGGAACTGAGGTAGATTTATAAGAGACTGTGACAGCGAAGTTATAGTCTTTTTGAGGTTTTAATGGTATAATAAGATTATAAATGTGTATAATGTTTAAATTATCTGGAGGACGCATAATGTTGAATTTAGTGAAAGGTCACCGAGTTAGCTTGGTAGAAAACCTGTTTGAGTCATTTACAAAGTTAACTGAACATTATTTGATGGCGAATGTACACGCAGAAAAAATATTAGAGGTTTTTCAACACTTTATTGCGATTCATGACGAGCCCTTGTTTTTTATTTTGGAATTGCCTGTTAGTATTGATAGAGAAAAAGTAATAGCAATGAATATTATCAACGAATTACATAAGGATGTTTATTACATTGATGATTGTTCAATAGAGGAATGCCTTGTACTGTTGATTAGATACGGTGATTTGCTTGTTAATGATGGATTAAGTAAGTTTGGATTTGGTGGGCATAAAAGTCATGATGAAATTATGCTTGATAGCTATAATGTTGTGACAATTTATAGTAAAGAACTATCGAAATTTAATGACTTTTTTGAACCTCATAATATTCAATTTGTAGAAGAACTAGTGACAGCCTCGGAAACTTTTTCTGAGACTTCACCAGGAATTTCTGAAATCTATGAAAGTAACGGTAAAACTGTTTATGATTTGCCTGAAGAATTAGCTGAATGGGGAATATATTTAGCTGAAACTCGAACAGAATAGGTATATTTATAGGATTAGAAAGAGAATATTTCAATTCTCTAATACCGTTGGGATATTTTGTTACCTAATATAAAAAGTTCCCATTTTTTTCAATAGTATATTATAAAGATAGTTGACACAAGTGTTACACCTATGATAGAATTAACTAGAGGTGAAGAAAATGGCAACTGATAAAAATAGAATAATGATTAGCTTGGATGATAAAAATCTAGAGAAACTTGAAAATTTAGTAGAAGATGCTAGAGATAGAAGAGGAATGCGACTAACAAAATCCCAGGTTATTGAATTACTCCTAAATACCGTTGATTATTTCGATGATATTATGGGAGCTATTTACTTAAAAAAATAAGAGCAAAATTGCTATTATTTTTTTACAATCAAGTGCAACACTAGTGAAAAAGGAGTGATAAAATGGTTGTTTATATTAGACAAAGTAAATTACCAAGTGAGGTTTCAATTAATAAATACAATGCTCAAGTAGGTGCATACTTACAAGGAGAAGAAGTTATTTTATATCAATCTTTTTCTGAAATAAAACAGCTAACAAGTGATGATACAGTTGTAGATTATATAACGGAGACCAGAGCATTGCTAAAAATGATGGGGTTAAACGTTCCAGTTTATGACTATCCTATTGGGCTTAAAGAGTTTTATGGTCGAAAGATTTATGCAGGTGTTTTAGGAGAGATTGTAAATATACCTGATAATTGGGGAAAATTTATTAAGCCCAAAGCTGGTTCAAAAATCTTTACAGGAAGAGTTGTTAATGGAACCCGTGATTTGATAGGTATTGGTCTACCTTTCGACTATCCTATATGGATTAGTGAGGTTGTAGAATTCATAGCTGAATGGCGTTGTTTTGTTTTAGATGGTCGCGTGTTAGATGTTCGGCCTTATACAGGTGATTATCATACACAATTTGATCCTAGTGTAATTGATGAAGCCATATCATGTTGGAAAGATGCGCCAATAGCTTATGGACTAGATATTGGTGTTACTAGTGATGGCAGGACACTTGTTGTTGAAGTAAATGATGGTTATGCATTGGGAAATTATGGACTATCTCCTTTAAAGTCAATCAATTTTCATAAAGCTAGATGGAAAGAATTGGTAAAACCTTATTTTGAAAGAAACGATATTTTTACTATGCCTAAAAATGAAAATATAAGTTTCTAAAAGAAACAGAAGTAAATCTGTGTTTGACTGCAACTAGTAAGTTGCAGTTTTTTATTGGTATCGTTTCGATATACCCATTTTAAGGCGAAAATAGGTGTTCTACCATTCCTGTGTACAGTAGATATGAAATGCATTACTCTTTGGAGAACCGAGGCCATGTTGAAGCAGTCGTTTTAACGACAAGGGCGTAGATCGAAGCCATTAATTACGAATGCTTTATGAGATAGTTGTTGTAGAGCGGTGGTGATGAGGTAACAGTGAATCGATGAGTGTGTAGTATTAATGTCAAAAGTTGCAACTAGTGAATAAATGAAGTGTAGAAAATAAAGGGTTATTCTAAGGATATCGTTAAAGTATATTGGTATCTTTGAGTAAGTCTTTATTTTAATTTACGAAATCTAAGGAGTATTGTATAATAAAATAAATTAAGTTGATTAAGAGGGAAATATATAATTTAAGTTTTGGAGGTGAGTGTGTGATAGAAGTTAGACCTAGTTTTAAAGATATAGAATCATTTGAGGAATTTAACAAGTACTATTGGTATCGAGAAGAACTTTCGCAAATATGTAAATCTCTTGGACTAGAGTATAGATGTACAAAGAAAGAATTGAACTATATTATTGAACAATATTTCAAGGGAAATAGAATAGAAAAGTCTACGAGGAAAGTAAACAAAAAACATATCGAAGTAATATCTTTAAATACACCATTGCTAGAATGTGGTTTTTCTTTTAACCAAAAATTTAGAGATTATTTTTCAGCTGTAACAGGAGTTAGTCCGTTTAAATTTAATGCTGATATGGCAACGGCTTGGAGAAAAGTAAAAAGTGATAACGATAAAGAATTTACAATTCAAGATATGATAAAAATATATTATGGAGAATCAGATTACGCCAAGTATGATAATTCTGCTTGTCAGTGGAATCAATTTCTGAAAGATTTTTTCGCAGATGAATCTAGCAATAATTATTCTAACAAGTTGAAAGTTGCAGCTATCCTTTGGAAAGAAGTTAGAAACTCAAAGAATAAAAAAATTTATTCAAAACAACTTCTGAATGAATATGGATTCAAATTAGAGGAGTACCGCAAATAAAAATATATCTGATACTTTTTAATGATAGTATAAGGTTGTCGTTAAAAGGTTTATGGATGCAGGTAGGATGATTGGATATACTTTTCATATGGAGTGTGCGACGCTACTTGTGAAAGGTGATTAATAGAAGAAAATTATAAAAGATAATAATATAGTATTTTGTAAAGAGAGGGATTAATTGTGCCAAGACCAACGACAAAAAATGATTTAATGATAGTTGCCAAGGAAAGTTATGAAAAGTTAAACTTACTTATTTCAAAGATGACGAGTGAAGAGTTAAATACACCTTTTGATTTTTCAAAAGATAAAAAGAAAAAAGAAGCTCATTGGAGAAGAGATAAAAACTTAAGAGATATCTTAATTCATCTATATGAATGGCATAAACTTGTTTTGAATTGGGTACGTTCCAATCAAAAGGGAGAAGAGAAATCATTTATTCCTGAACCATATAACTGGAAAACTTACGGCGATATGAATGTAGAATTTTGGAAAAAGCATCAGAATACGTCTCTAGAAGATGCAACAAAAGCTTTACAAAAATCTCATAAAGATATTTTGAAACTAGCCGAAAACTTTACAAATGAAGAATTATTTTCAAAAAAAGTTTATAAATGGGTTGGCGGGAGTACATTGGGATCTTATTTTGTCAGTGCTACTTCTAGCCATTATGATTGGGCTATAAAAAAAATAAAGGCCCATCAAAAAAATTGCAAGTAAGCCATAAATGGAAAAATACAAGGAAGTAAAGATAAATTAACGTAAACTTCCTTTTAGGGGAGTACCGTAAATAAAAATATATCTGATACTTTTTAACGATAGCTCACATCTAAAAAATTATGAGGGGATTATAAGATGAACGATTATATAAAATTAAACGAAGATAGATGGAATAATATAAAAAATGACTATACTGAGCCGTTGACACACGAACAATTAGAAGAAGCTAGAAATAATCCAATTTCTGTTGCATTAACTATTGGAAAAAAAGTTCCAAAAGAATGGTTTGAAAAAGCAAATGGAAAAAAGATATTAGGTTTAGCCTGTGGTGGTGGCCAACAGGGGCCAGTTTTTGCTGTAAAAGGTTATGATGTAACCATAATGGATTTTTCTAAATCACAATTGCAAAGAGATGAAATGGTTGCTGAAAGAGAAGGTTTAAAAATTAACACAGTTCAAGGTGATATGACAAAACCATTTCCTTTTGAAAATGAAACTTTTGATATTATTTTTAATCCAGTTTCAAATGTATATATAGAAGATTTAGAAAATATGTATAAAGAAGCCTCTCGAGTATTGAAAAAGGGTGGATTGCTAATGGTCGGATTTATGAATCCTTGGATATACATGTATGATGCTGATATTGTATGGGATAAACCTGATGAGGAATTATTTCTAAAGTTTTCAATACCGTTTAATTCAAAAGAACTTGAAAAGGAAGGTAAGATAACCATAAATCCAGAATATGGATATGAATTTAGCCATACTTTAGAAACTCAGATTAGAGGACAACTAAAAAATGGTCTTGCTATGATAG
Source organism: uncultured Gemella sp. (assembly GCA_947254465.1). Taxonomy (GTDB): domain Bacteria; phylum Bacillota; class Bacilli; order Staphylococcales; family Gemellaceae; genus Gemella. The sequence continues at coordinate 15,358 of CAMYEU010000012.1, forward strand.
ATTTTTATGAATCGCGTGATAAAAGAAATAGATTATCACATTATGGAAATGACTATATAGCTACACTTTGTATTAAATTATAATCCTATAGAACATACTTCAGGAGAATAGTCCGTTTTATTTTACGTAAGTGTTGAATTTAAATACCAATTTGTCTAACTCGAACAATTAAATAAAACGCCATAATATAGCAATTTATTAAACAGTAAATTAAAAAAATTTACTGTTTTTTCGTTTATATTGTCATATGCTTTAGTTTATTCTTGAAAAATCTTACCTATGTTAATTTCTCTTTTATATTTACTTCACTATAATATTTTATACATTTTTCAATAATTAATTTTCGTTGTGGATTTGTATACTATAAGGTTTATAAATTTTTAGAAAGGTAGCTTTTTATAAATTGTTTTCTATGAGCTATAATTTATAAGTTTTATTTATATAAATATATGATAAGTATCAAATGAATTTTTAGAAGCAATTATCTAAGGTATTATATTATTTTTTATAATTCTCAATCTCTCTTGCTATTCTGCTTTTTCTTATTTTTCCATGGAGTATGTAGTTTATCAGAACATTTGGTTTATAAGATAATCGTACTTTATAATAATTTATATATTCTATTATTGCGAAAATCCAAATGCTAAGAGATATAATTGTTGGAGTGAAAGTTTGATGATTTACTATTATTATTAATATAGACAGGTATAGTAGAATTATATCTAATCTTCTTAGGTGATTATAAATTTTTCCTAAGCTTGTTTTAGCGAAATTGTTATTTGATATTCTTTTTAAAAGAACTAACCAAAAGATGGAACCTTGTATAAGGATAAAACTTAGTAGGAATAGTGTGAAGATAACAGGAATTATAGATACAGTGTCAGTAATGTATATTTTGAATATAAAGAAATTTATCCAAAATATAATAACTGCAACTAATTCACCAACAGCGAGACTTATTAAAGTTTTCTTTAAATGATTTTTCATGATAGTTCTCCTTGCATACTATTAATTACTTATATTATAACATTTTATATAAAAATGTTATTTAAAAATTTTAGTAGTTATCATATGATAACATTTTAATATTGATAATCTCTATCAGGGGAATTCATTTGTTGTTTTGTCAGTATTAGTATATAATCTTAATTGACAATATACATACTTTAGGAGAATAAGAATGAAGTTAGAAGATTTTACAGAACAGGAACAAGAGCAGATAAAGAAAGGTCTTACTTTTTCAGTAATTAGCGACAAAGAAACTGCAGAAAGAATACTCTCATTGGTTCCTGAAGAATTAATGAAGAAAATACCATTTTTTGTAAGAAAGCATGCTAATACTCGTACAGTTAAGAGAATTTCTATTGAATACCCAGAACTTTATGCAGCAGCACAACAAGAAGGTGAGTGGCCAGAAAAAGAAAAAGAAGAGTTACGTAAAGTTATTACGAGTATTTTCCAAGAAAAAATGAATAAGCATAGTATTAAGTAATTAGACATACAAATTAAGGATTTTAGTATACGAGTATAACATACTGATCAATATTAAATTTAAGATTAAAATAAAAAACGAACTAGATAGATTTTATCAGTTCGTTTTTTTTATGAGATAATATACGTATATATTGTAATATTTATTTCTTTTTATAATTGTCAGTAAAAATAATATTTTATTAATATACACTAAATTAATGAATAATTTAAAGATGTATAATAGTATTTTTGAATAGGAAGATATAATTTAAAAATAAAATGGCAAATACTTGCTCATTTTATAGAGATATAATATAATTGTAAAGATATGAGATAAATTTATTATCTTTGTGTTGTTATATAAGGAGGAAGCTATGATTAATACAAAGAAATATGTAATAAGAAAAGTGATAGTAATTGCTACTAGTATACTTATAGGCGTTACTACAGATTCATTTGAGACAATTTATGCACAGCAAGCTAGTGAAAATAATAAATTGAGTGATTTAAACAGTATTGATTCAAAATCTATCGGAAAATCTGAAAAAGTAGAAAATACTATTTCTTCAGAAGATAAACTTTTAGGAGAGATTATTAAGGAAAAGATTGATTGGAATTTAATCGATAAAAAAGAATTTTTGAACTACTTATTGTCTGGTATTAAAGTTGATAAAAATAAAGAGAGAGAAATAAAAAATTTATGGTTAGTTAAGGTAAATGAAATGTTAATTACCCATTCTAATAATGAAAATCTTCAAAAAATAAAGAATATCTTAGAAGAGGACCTAGAAGAAGACAATAAAAATAAAGAAATAAATGCTGACTCTAAATCAGAAAATAAAGATGTGGTAAAAGAAACACCTAAAAAAGAAATTGATTCAGGAAAAGGAAAAGAAGTTTCTAAAGAAGAACAAAATGATAAAGATAAAAAAGAAACGGAGTTAATGATACAAAAAAATATTTTAACTTCTAAATTATCAAATCATGATATATCCTGTCTCTTATACACATCTGACGCTGCCGACGATATGCAGTGTGT
>CAMYEU010000013.1 GCA_947254465.1 uncultured Gemella sp.
TTTCGATACGTTCTTTTTCAGCTTTTTCTTTAGCTAATCTTTCATTTTCGATACGTTCTTTTTCAGCTTTTTCTTTAGCTAATCTTTCATTTTCGATACGCTCTTTTTCAGCTTTTTCTTTAGCTAATCTTTCATTTTCGATACGCTCTTTTTCAGCTTTTTCTTTAGCTAATTTTTCTTTTTCGATACGTTCTTTTTCAGCTTTTTCTTTGGCTAATTTTTCTGTATCTACTTTAGGAACAGTGATTGTTTTTGTTGCTAGTGAGCTTAGATCGAATTTTAAAATCATACGTTGAGTACCTGAACCTTTAAAGATAGATTCCATTACTGGTACGAATACTTGTGTATATGTTTCTAGTTTGTTATCTGAATCGATTTTGTTCTTATCTACATTATAAGAAAGAGTTTTTGGATAAACCGTACGTTCAGGGAACTTTTGTTTATAAGTGTCTATATAGTCATCTTTTTCATTTTCTGAGTAATTTTCAACAATCGTTGTATTTTTAAACTCATTATCTTTTATTTCAGAGCGATTAGCATGAGTCTTATTACCATCGTAATATTTTAAATCACCCAAATATCCGCTAAATACACCCATTTTTATTGGTTTAAAAGCAACATTTACAGAATATTGCCCATTTTTAACGATTAATTTTGTTTTTTCCTTATCTAATCCAGCAGCAGCCATTGACTGTTTACCTTCTTCAGAGAAGTTTAGGGCTTCAGTTTTAATATTATATACACCATCTTGTAATTTTTTAACATCTTGAGATACTATTTTTGTTTCAGTATTACTTTGAGTTGCAGGTGTTGTAACTTCGGTAGCAAATACATTGTGATCATAAGATTCTATTGCTGCGATTGCAGTGAAAATTGCAGATGCAGAAAGAACTTTTAATAATGTTGTATGTTTCATATTATTGAAATTTCTCCTTAAAATTATGTTTTGTGATTGTAAATCTTATCACTATTATTATAATACAAAGATATAAATTAATAAAGAAAAAAGTGATAACTATTTTCAATTATGAGTAGAAACAATCAAAAAATACAATGAAGTTTCACTATTAGTTCACAAATTAGCCAAAATTATTCGAGGGTTAATTTTAAAATATAAAAAAATATTATTTTCATAGAAAATATATAGTAAGTATTTGGATTAAACAAATTTTGTAAGTGCTTAAACTAAATTGTTGACATTTAATTTTTTCTGTGTTACGATTTTAGAAAATGAATAGAGTAAATCACTGGGGGAGCCTTTTGGCTGAGATAACATAGTTAGACCCTTAGACCTGAACTAGATAATGCTAGCGTAGGAAACGTGAATATTTTTATAATAGAAGTAATCCACTATAGGTGGATAATAAGATATTGTTAATATAGTTCTCAGAGTTCTTTTACGTTAGTAAGGGGACTTTTTTATTTATCATAAGTGATATTATTTTATACTAAAATTAAATATACTGAGGGGGATATACCTATGAAACTTATTACTGATATTATGGAAGAAAAGGCATTACCAATTGTTGATAAGATTTACAATGATGGCTTTATTCAAGGATTAATTCGTGCTGATTTATCAGAGAAAGCAGTAGAGCACTATCTGAAAGCTGATGCACTATATTTAGAGAGCTTTAGCGATATTTATGCCATTCTTTTAGCGAAAAGTAATGATAAAGTTGAAAAAAACTTTTTCTTAGGTCAGATTAATTTTGTATTAAATGAGGAAATTGCTGCACATAAAAATTTAGCAGACTATATAGGGAGAGACTATCAAGAGATTATTAAAGGTGGAGAGTGGTATCCATCTGCAGACCATTATATAAAGCATATGTATTATAATGCATTTGCATTTGGTATGGCAGAAACACTAAGTGCAATGGCACCATGTCCATGGATTTATAAAATGGTAGCTAGAAAGATTTTAGCTAATCACAATTTAGCAGAAGATCATCCACTAAAATTCTGGGTTGAATTTTATGCTGATGGCTTAGTAGATGAAGTGCTTACTGAATATCATAAAATTATTAATCGTGAAGCTGAATTTATGAGTGAAGAAGGTAAACAAAGACTTATAAAAAACTTCTTAGAAAGTTGTGAACATGAACGTCGTTTCTTCAATATGGCTTATACTCAAGAACGTTGGGATTTAGAGGTATAGGAAATGAGTAAATTAAATATTGCATTAACTATTGCAGGAACTGATCCAACTGGTGGAGCAGGAATTATGGCTGACTTGAAAAGCTTCCAGGCACGTGAAGTGTATGGAATGGCTGTAGTTACTAGTGTCGTTGCACAAAATACGTTAGGTGTTCAAATGATAAGAAACTTGGATTTAGATATATTAGAAGCGCAATTAAAAAGTGTGTTTGATGATATAACACCTGATAGTATAAAAACTGGAATGATAGCAAATGCTGATATGATGAAATTAATTAAGAGATACTTACCTAAAGATGTTCCTTATGTTGTTGATCCAGTTATGGTCGCGACAAGCGGTGATAAATTGATAGATGATGTTGCAAGAAAACATTTAAAAGAAGAAATATTACCACTAGCAACTATTATTACACCAAATGTACCAGAAGCAGAAGAAATTGTTAATTTTAAAATATTAACAGAGGATGATGTTAATCGTGCAGGAAAGTTCATTATCGACGAAGTTGGATGTAAGTCAGTAGTTATAAAAGGTGGACATCTAACAGGAGAAGCGAAAGATTATTTATTTTTAAATGATGGAACTAAAAAAATATGGACTAGTGAAAGATTTAAGACTAATCATACACATGGAACAGGCTGTACATTCTCAGCTGTTATTACAGCAGAGTTAGCAAAAGGTAAAAGTATAATTGAAGCTGTGGATATAGGAAAAAAATTCATTACAGCAGCGATAAAATACACACCAGAAATAGGTCATGGAAATGGACCTGTAAATCATATTGCATTTAAAGGAGATTTATAAATATGACAAGTTTAAAATTATTAAAAGAAAAAGCACCATTAGTGATTTGTATAACTAATGATGTAGTTAAGAATTTCACAGCAAATGGATTAGTAGCACTGGGAGCATCACCAGCGATGAGTGAATATCCAGAAGACTTAGAAGATTTATTAAAATATGCTGGAGGATTATTAATCAATATTGGTACATTAACAGATGAGACTTGGAAGTTATATCAAGAGGCTCTTAAAATAGCTGAAAAATATAATGTCCCTGCAGTGTTAGATCCCGTAGCTTGTGGAGCGGGAGCTTATAGAAAAAAAGTATCAGATGATTTAATTAACAATTACAAACTAGCAGCTATAAGAGGAAATGCTGGCGAGATTGCATCTTTAGTTGGCATAAATGTAGCTTCTAAGGGAGTTGATAGTGCGGGAGTAGATAATATTGATGAAATTGCTTTAGCAGCAAATGCTAAGTTTAATATTCCAATAGTAGTAACTGGGGAAGTTGACGCTATTGCAGTTAATGGAGAAGTAATAACTATACATAACGGAAGTGCAATGATGCCTAAAGTTATTGGAACAGGATGCTTATTAGGAGCTGTATTGGCAAGCTTTATTGGATTAGAGAAAGGTGAAGAATTAAAATCACTAGAAACAGCTATGTTAGCATATAATATTGCCGGGGAAATGGCAGAAAAACGTCCAAATGGACATCTTCCAGGAACATTCAAAGTCGAATTTATTAATGCGTTATATGAAATCACAGATAAAGATATTGAAACATTTAAAAAGGTGAAATAATTATGTTTAATAAAGAACTATTAAAATTATATTTTATTTGTGGAACTACTACTTGCTTAGGTAAGGACTTATATACAGTAGTTGAAGATGCTTTAAAAGGTGGAATAACTTTATTTCAATTTCGTGAAAAAGGTGAAGGAGCCTTAGAAGGTAAGGAAAAAGTAGAATTAGCAATAAAACTCCAAAATCTTTGTAAAAAATACAATGTTCCGTTTATTGTTAATGATGATATAGAGTTGGCATTAGAAATAGAGGCTGACGGAGTACATGTAGGCCAGGATGACCTTGGTGTTGATGAAATTAGAAAATTAATGCCTAATAAAATAATAGGTCTTTCTATCGGAAATGAAGAAGAATTTAAACAATCTAAAGTTGAATATGTAGATTATGTTGGTGTAGGGCCTGTGTATGTCACACAATCAAAAGACGATGCTGGCGGTGCTATAGGTTATGAAGGTCTAGAGTTAATGAGAAGATTATTACCACATATGCCATTAGTGGCAATCGGTGGTATTCAGACACAGCATATTAGAGATATTATGAAAACAGATGTTGATGGTATATCTATTATATCAGCAATCTCATATTCAGACAACATCGAAAAAACTGTTCGTGAAATGATCGAACAATTCTAAAATTAGCCTCCAAAGTTTAATTCACTTTTTGATAACTTTCAAATGGTGATGTAAAGAGTAGAACAAAAATATTTACCAGTTTTTGATTCTACTCTTTTTTTGACTGTTACAATTAATATTTTGGAGTATTTTATGTGATTATTTGATTGTTGAAAGATTTAAGTGTATAATTAGTGTAGAAAAAATAATGCTAATAAGGTGGTAGGAGGAATTTTTATGACGAATATAGTATTGATACATGGTACATGGTGTGACGGAACTGTTTGGGGAGAATTTGTTAATGAATTGGAGAAATTAGGTTTAAATGTATATACTCCAACTCTAAGATATCATGATTTGCCTTATGAAGAAGTTGAAAAAAAGGTAGCAGATGTTAGTTTAGATGAGTTTACGGATGATATTGTAGATTTAATAGAAATGCTAGATGAAGTTCCGATTGTATTGGGGCATTCTCTAGGTGGGCTTCTTGCGCAGAAAGTTGCTATGAAGACAAAGACTAAGGGAATTATTTTAATGGGAACTGCACCTGCTGCAGGAATTTTCGCTTTTTATCCAAGTATGGTAATTTGTTTCTATAAACATTTTTTACGTTGGGGATTTTGGAAAAAATCTATGCCACCTTATAAACATGCTTTTTATGATTACTGTATGAATAACCAAGATGAAGAGGATAAAGAAAGAGAATTTTCTAAACTAGTTCCGGAATCTGGTTTTACATACTTCCAAATGGCGCTACCATTTTTAGATAAGCAAAAAGGTGCTTATATTGATTTTGATAAGGTGAATGAACCAGTATTAGTTATAACTGGTAGTGAAGATAAAATGGTACATCCAAATATAGCAAAAGCAACGGCTAAGAAATATAAAAATTCTACACTAAGTATTATAGAAGGATCAGATCACATGTATGAGGCTCCGAAATACAGAGATAAAACTATAGAAGTGATAGAACAGTGGTTAAAAAATAATAGTCTTGATTAGAATTTGTTCAGAAGAGATAGTATTTTATTTAAATGAAAAAGTAAATATTCATGAATTTTCAAAAAACTTTTTAAAAAAATTCAAAAAAAAGTGTTGACAATTTTATTTGCTAATGATAATATATAGTCAAGTTAAAAATTACCGATATTCAAATAAGTACTTTATAGGAACTTTTACAGAGAGTGTGAGTGGGTGAAAGCACACAATGCAGATCATAGAGGAAAATGGTTTGAATGGTAAAAAAAGTGAGTTTTAAAACACAAGCTTTTTTCGTAGGCGTTACGTTACAAACGCACACTATCTCGTATATATTCTAGATGCATAGACGTTGTAGTGGTAAAGTTCGTAGTTTACGAAAAAGTAAGGTGGTACCGTGAAATTAGTTTCGCCCTTATTCTCTTAGGAGAGTAAGGGTGATTTTTTTTACATAAAATTCGCAAAACCCAAAAATAAATAATAAAATCAAAAGGAGAAAATTATATAATGAAGAAATTATTATTTTTAGTAACAAGTTTTATACTTGGAATCGTATTAATTGGATGCTCAAGCGCATCAAAAACTGAGAAAAAAGGTATTGAAGTTGATAAACTAGATCCTAGCAAACCTGTAACAGTTAAAGTCGGAGCTACTAATGTACCTCACGCTGTATTATTAGAGCACGTTGCTCCACAACTTGAAAAAGAAGGAATCAAATTAGACATCGTTACATACCAAGACTACTATGTACCAAACAAAACGTTAAACGATAAAGAAATCGACATTAACTACTTCCAACACGTACCGTTCTTAAAAAATGCTATTAAAGAAAATGGATATAAAATTGAAGATGCTGGTGCAATTCACTTAGAGCCAATCGGATTATACTCTAAAAAAGTTAAAAACGTTAAAGACCTTCAAGAAGGTGCTAAAGTATTAGTAAGTAACAACAAATCTGAATGGGGACGTGTAATTAAATTATTAGCTTCTGAAGGATTAGTAAAAGTTAAAGATGGTGTAGACCCAGTAACAGCTACTTTCGATGATATCGCTGAAAACCCTAAAAAATTACAATTCAGCTACGAAAATGATCCAGCTCTAATGGTTAAATTCTACCAAAACGGTGAAGGTGACCTAGTTTCAATCAACGCTAACTTTGCTGTTGATGCAGGATTAAACGCAGCAACTGAGCCAGTTTTAGTAGAAAAAGCTACAGACGACAACCCATATGCAAACATCATCGTTGTTCGTGAAGGTGACAAAGATAAACTTGTTGTTAAAAAACTTGTTGCAGCTTTAAAATCTGAAGATACTCAAAAATTCATTAAAGAAAAATGGAATGGAGCAGTATTACCTGTTAAATAATTTCATTAAAAAATATTAAAGGCAGTTCGTAAGAGCTGTCTTTTTGTTATTTATGAAGTATAGAAGATGTGATATTAATGCTGTATGTATTAAGCAATAAAAAAGGGGTGACACTATAAAATCGATTTTTTTGAAATCATGATTTTAGAGTCACTCCCGATTATTTTATATGAATGTTGATATTATTAACCAGAAATTCAAGATTATTAATACAACAGTACAGATCCATGCAACAATTTTCATCCATGTTTTAATAACAAACTCTCCCATAAGTTTTTTATCTGATGTATAGAGTGTTAATGGGATAATGGATATTGGTAGAGCAATACTTAAAAATACTTGTGTATAAATCAGTAAGCTTTCAATTGCTTGTTCACTATCACCAAAAATTATTAAACAAATGACAACAGGCATTACCGCAATTACACGAGTCAGCATTCTTCTAATCCACATAGGAAGTCTCATGTGGATGAAACCTTCCATAACTATTTGTCCTGATAATGTTCCGGTAATAGTAGAATTTTGACCAGAGGCCAATAGAGCTACGGCGAATAGTGTACTAAGGAGTGGTGAAGCAATAACTCCAACAATGCTGCTATCTTGTAAAGCGTTATAAAGGTCTGTAAAGCGTCCAAGACTATCACCATGACCATAAAACAAAGAAGCACCTAGAACTAATAGTAAGCAGTTAATAACAAATGCGATTGAAAGTTGAATATTAGAATCTATAGTAGAAAATCTAATAGCTTCTTTTTTAACTTTGTTGTCCTTTCTATCGTATCTTCTTGCTTGAACAATAGAAGAATGTAGGTACAGATTGTGAGGCATAACTGTAGCTCCCACGATACCTAAGGCAATAAATAATGCACCTTTATTATTAATTACATCCTTGTTCGGAATAAAACCTTTAATTAATTCGCCGGTATTAGGGTTAGCTAATAAAACTTCATAGAAGAATATTATTAGAATTGTAAATATCAAGGTAGCTACAATAGCTTCGATTTTTCTAAATCCAAAATGTGCTAATAATAGGAGTAAGAATACATCAAAGATAGTTATTATAACCCCTATTAGCAAAGGAATACCGAATAATAATTTTAAAGCTACAGCACTACCAATAATTTCTGCAATATCGGTAGCCATAATAGCTAGTTCGGTAATTATCCAGAGAACAAATCCCATTTTTTTACCAGTATGCTTTCTAGTTGCTTGAGCTAGGTCCATACCAGTTACAATACCTAATCTTACAGACATTGATTGAAGCAACATCGCGATAAGATTCGATATAAGTATAACGAATAGTAAGCTATACGCATATTGAGCACCACCAGCGATAGAGGTAATCCAGTTACCAGGATCCATATAACCGACTGCTACTAATGCTCCCGGTCCACTATAAGCCAGGACTTTCTTTAAAAAGCTTCCTTCTTTTGGAACATCAACTGTATTGTTAATTTCTTGAAGAGAAAGCTGATTCGCAGCTTCTAACTCTTCTTGACTTTTTCTCAAAAATTTTTTAAAAATCATTTAATCACCTTCTCTAAAAATAATAGTGTAGAATAAGAATATAAAACTACTTTCCTTAAGGCGGAAATCTTGCCTTCGGAAAACTATAAACAATATTGTACTACAAAAATGAAAAAATGTAAATTCTTTTGAAAATAGATATTACTATGAGTGGACTAGAATGATAATAGAAATTGAAAATGAGTATGATTTCTTGTGAAAATCTATTCAAGAGGAAAAGTTGTATACAGAATTCCGAAGAGATTTTTAAAAAATATTACGAATAAAAAAATATTATTTAATAGCTAAAACATCAGTAAGGATAAAGTTGGTTAGGTAAATATACTTATGATAAAATATAATTGAAGGGTTATAAAGTGAGGGGAGATATTTATGGAAAGATATATATTTATTGTTATTGTAAGTCTTATATTTGCTAGTGCAATCAAATGTTTAGTAGATAGTGAGAATAAAAAAGAGTTCCTATTTAGACGAAGTCATTGTTCAAGTTGTCATAAAGAATTAAGGGGGAGCGACTTAATTCCAATCTTTAGTTATTTGTTTAAAAAAGGACGATGTAGTTACTGTAATCAAAAAATTCCATTAGATGTATTTTTATACGAAATTTTTACTTTTATTACTATAGTATTATTTATTATTTTCCAAAACTATTTTATTTTTATTAGTTATCTTGAAGTCAGTATATTTATTATTCTCATTTTTTTAGGAATAGAAGATATAAAATTATTTGAAGTTAATGATGAGTTGTTTTATCTTCTAATAATATTAAATTTTTCTTCTATATATATACACTATTATTTATTCAATTTTTTAGATTTTATCTATCTTATTATTATTTTTCATATATTATATATTTTCACAAGAGGTGGTTTAGGTTATGGCGACATAAAAGTATTTTGTGTATTAGCTTTAAATTTAAATTTATTTGAGGGAGTGTATTTGTTGATTTTCACATTTTTATATGCAGGATTTTTCGCTATTTGGTTAATTATCTTGAAAAAAGTTAAAAGAAAAACCAAACTACCACTAGTGCCATTCATAGCACTTAGCTATTTAACAATCATATTAATAAGGGAGGGATTATTATGGTAGTAGGCTATACTATTAAAGAGTTTAGTGAAGAAGATCGTCCGAGGGAGAAATTCAAAAAATTAGGTGCTCTAGCTCTCAGCGATAAAGAGATTCTAGCAATATTATTAAGAACAGGGACAAAAAATCAAAATGTAATTGAGCTTTCCGACATGATTCTAAAAGATATGGGAGGTATTACAAAGTTAAGAGATGCAACTTTAACAGAACTTATGAAACATAAAGGGGTAGGTCAGGAAAAGGCGATACATATTCTGGCGAATATAGAGTTTGCAAGAAGAATATATGCGACGAATGTTTTAGATGTTAAGTGTGATAGCCCGCAGTCAATAGCCAATTATTTAAAATCATCTTTAGAGAATTTAACACAAGAAGTTTTCGTAGTATTAGATATTGATACGAAAGGTAAAATAATCGAAAAAAGAGAAGTATTCAAAGGTAGTTTATCTATGTCAGTAGTGCATCCAAGAGAAGTATTTAAACTAGCAATAAAAAATAGTGCTTCGAGCATCGTCTGTGTACATAACCACCCGAGTGGAGACGCAACTCCTTCTATAGAAGATATTAAAACAACGATAAATCTAATGGAAGTTGGTGAAATAGTTGGTATAGAAATGCTCGATCATATCGTGATAGCAAAAAAAGGATATGTCAGTATTAGAAAAGTCTTGAACTATCTAGCAGTAGAAAATATAGACTATAAATACGAAGATGTTACAGGTGAACAATTAAAATATATATTGAGAAAATACAAAGTTGTAGGGGAGTATTAAAAGGAAGAAGTGTAAAGTTGTATTAAATTATAAATAATGATTTATGAATTTGATAATAGTTAATTGCTAAAGTAAGTTCCAGTAAGAAATTAAAGTAGAAATTACCTAAAAAAGGAAAATAATAATGAAAATATTCCCAAGATGATTTTCGTTTTTTAAAATAGGAAGTTATCTTGGGAATTAACATATAGAAAGATAAAGAGGATACAGCATCTCAAAATCTTTGCTTTTCTACTTCATCTATGTTAAAATATAAACATAAAAGAGAGAGCCGTTTTAAAGACGGTGGCTCTAGTTTAGGTATTTTATAACCATCTAGCCTGCCAAAGCGTAAAGATGGTTATTTTTTATTGTCTTTTTTTAACGCTACAATACATGTACTAACTACTGAAACAATCAATAAATTTATTCCAATAATCGTTTGTACAATTTCGTAAGCTGACAACTTGCTACTCCTTTCATCCAGATTTTAGTGTATGCGAGCATAGCACCATCCCCTTTCATATTGAAGTAGCCACCATCTTTATCGGAAACTAATGTCCCCTAACTTCTCTCTCCAATTTTGATTATATCAAATTAATGTATGATAATCAACAATTTATAAATATATGTAATCTTATAAATTTAAAGAATAATAATTTATTACAGAGAATGTAAAAAACTCATTTACTAAAATTTTACTGAGGTTATTATATAAAAAAAGTGGTTTTGATGAGAAAAATTTTTGAGAAAATATATAGGAAGTAAGGGGATACTTTTATTTATTAGAAAAGTGGAGACAGTGATTTTTTTAATTTCATTTAAAAGATAAGTTTCTGGTTACAGACCAGTTTTTTTGTGAAATGGAATTAACAAATTAAATTTTCAGAAATAACATTGACTAGCAATTTTTTATTTGATATAATTTCTATAATTTAACAAAACGTTAATTAGATTTTATGTTGAGTGGAAAGTTAATCTATAGATTGAATTATTTTACAGTATTAAATATTAAGAAAGAAATTGATTAGCTTTTATTAGCAATTGATTTCTTTTTATTATATTTAGATTTTCAAAGGATATTTATAAAATGAAAACTGATCTTTTAAATAGAAGGACTCAATTAAGGGGTGAGAAATATGAGGAAATTTTTATTTGCGGTAGTTTTATTTCTTATTACAGTAGTCTCGGGAATTAATATTTATTTTTCTTATCAAATTAAATATGTTGTTGATGCTCTTACTACTAAAAATGAGCAATTATTCTATAATCAAATTATATATTTATCTGTAATTATTATACTAATGCTTATATGTGAATATTTACGTCAGATTCTAGATACTATTTATTTAAATAAAGTTGGGTTTAATATTCATAGAACACTTGTGGGTAGTTTACTTAGGAATAAACTAGATACAAAGAGTAAAAATTTATTATCTACTATAAATAATGATATTGAAATGGTAAAAGATCAATATTATAATACGATTTTTTCTTTGTATCAGGGGATAGTTTATTTTATTTTTGCTACTATAGCGTTGTTCAAATTAGATATAACAACAGCTTTTTGGGTTATAGGATTGTCACTATTTCCGATTGTAATTCCTAATATATTTAAAGCATATTTGAAAAATGTTCAAAATAGTATTTCAAAACAAAAGGCTAGATATAATGATAAACTTGAAGATTTCTTAGAGGGATTATTAGTTATTAAGAACAGCGATTCGGCTAATATATTTTATGAAAAATTACTTAATGAATATAAAAAAATAAATAAACTTGTTAATAGAAAAAATGTTTTAGTATCACTTGTAAATGTCTTAACTGGATTAGTATTCTACGCTACTATTATTGCTATTTTATACATTGGAGGTCGTCAAGCTCTGTTAGGAAATACTAGTGTAGGGGATATAGTATCTATTTTTACTATTTCTGCAGAGTTAGTAATGCCTGTTAATTTGATTACAGCTTCTATAGCTAATATAGCAGCTGTTAAAGACATAAAGAGGGAATTAGATTCTAAAGAGAAGTTTGAATATAAAGATAGTCATAAAATTATCAGTTTTGAAAACATAGAAATTCGAAATGAAAATTTTAAATTTAATAATAGAGAAATTTTTAGTAATTTTTCAGCTAGTTTTGAAAAAGGTAGAAAGTATTTAATTCAAGGGGATAGTGGTAGTGGAAAATCGACGTTAGCATTACTATTAACGAAAAACCTTGAAGGATGTAACATCTTTTTAAACGGAAAAAATATTAACAGTTATGAATACAACACAATTCAGAAACTAATAACTTATGTACCTCAAGATAGTTTTATATTTGTAGGTAAGGTTATCGATAATCTTACTTTTTATAAAAACATAGAAGCGGATAAAATAATGACTTTAATAAAAGAAACTAGATTAGATGAAAAATTTAAAGAAGCTTCGGATTTAATTAATATTAAGTACGATAAGAGAAAATTTAATTTATCTGGTGGACAAAAACAAAGACTAGCATTAATTAGAGCTATCTTACAGGAAAAACAGGTTATAGTTTTAGATGAAACATTATCAGGATTGGATAAAGATACATACATCTTAGTTGAAAAATTACTATTAAGTATGAAAGATAAGACTTTAATTCATATATCACACAGATCATATCCAGAAACTTTGAAAATGTATGATGAGGTATATGTAATGGGAAGTGACTTAAAAGTCCCAAATTTTATAAAAAGTTTACATGAGCACTCGCAGACGTAGTGGTTTATTGATATATAAATTCACCTTGTGAAAGCTTTTTAGATATTTGATAAACTTTTCGGAGATGACTCGATAAAATCTCTTTCTCCAAAATCACAATTTTTGAGTCACTTTCATAATACTTTAAAGTATAGAGATAGGAGAGTCTAATATGTTAAATAGAAATTTTAATTTATTATGGTTATCTCAGATAGTTAGTTCAATTGGAAATAAACTGACTATATTTGGATTTCCATTAGTAGGAATATTCATTTACGATACTACGGTATTAGAAACTTCTATGATTACAGTAATGTCGTTTTTACCGAGCTTACTTTTTGGAACAATAATAGGGCTTGTTGTAGATAGGGGGGATAAAAGGAAAATAGGGATTTTTACAAATATAATTTGTTTTGTTATTTCTATAGTATTATTTGTATTTTCTATTTTTAAAATATTGCCATTGTGGGGATTTTACATTTTGATTTTCTTATTGAATACATTCTTATTATTTGGGAGTATATCTTTTTATAGTCAGATTCCTATGGTAGTAGAGAAAGAAAATCTAAAGAAAGCAAATTATAAAATGGAATTAAGTAATAGTGTTATTGATACTGCCGCTCCAAGTGTCGGTGGGATTATATTTAGTTTATTTTCAGCTCCGTTTATCTTTATAATAGATGGGATAACATTTATACTAGCAAGTTTTTGTCAGATATTACTTCCATCTAATATAGAGAAAGATAGAGTAAAAACAAAAAAGAAATCGATAGTTCACATAAAAGAAGCATATAATTATGTTTTTAATAATCAAATATTATTTAAATTGGCGATGAGTTACTTTGTATTGGTATTTGGTATAGGTATTTTTCAGTCGATTCAGTTTTATTACTTAAGTAAAGTTTTAAATGTTGCTCCATATACAATTGGGATGATTATAAGCGTAGGGAATATAGGTCTTGTAGTAGCATCGATAAGTTCTTTAAAAATATCTGATACTATAGGAATGGGAAGAACTATAATATTATCATTTATTTTATATGCAGTGGGTTTCACTCTTTATTATTTAAGCAGTGAAGAGAGTACATTATCTTTATTTGTTGCAACTATGTGTATAGGAGCAGCGATGCCTTTATATAATGTGAATGCTACTACAATAAGACAAAGTAATGTTGATTTATCAATGTTGGGAAGTGTTTCTGCTATTTGGAGAATTTTTGGAAGAGGGCTTATTCCACTAGGAGCGACAATAGGTGGAGGTATTTCAACATATTTTTCGGTAGGAATTGCGATATTAATATCGGTTATTATAGTTTTATTAGGTTTGTGTATAGTATTATTTTCTGATGAATTAAAAAAATACACGTAACATTACATCACAAATATTTTGAATACGTTTTGAAAAGTGGTATAATACAATCGAATAAGTATAAATAATTATATTGTATTAGTTAATAAAATAATTTTAAAAAGGAGGGGAGAAAAATGAATAAGCTTAAAGATTTAGGTTTGGTGGTATTGCAAGTTGAAATAGTAGGTTTCTTATTTATAGCGATGAATAAATATTTAACTAACACTACAAGCTTTTTACCTGAAGCTTTCACTCAAGATAAAACAGATATTAAGGCATATAGTTTAGCTGCATTGGCGTTTATGATATTAGGTATTGCTCAATATTATGTGGTTGACTTATATGACAAAATTAACTGGAAAAAAGCGAGTGTAATTGAATACTTGGTAGAGGTAGCAGGAGTTTTACTAGTATTTATCTATTTACAATTTATAGATAATCTAGCTAAGTTCGCATTTCTATTCGTGTTAGTTTCATTTCTATTCGTAATGAGATATTTATACTTTTATAAGAAATTTGCATAAGTTTATACTTTTGAACAATTACTAGAGGAGGATACTGTTCAAAGTGTAGAAATTTTTAGTTTAAAATTTTAATTTGGAGTGTAGATATTCAATATAATTGTTGTACTATTGTTGCTGGAATATATAGGGGAAAATAAAAAATGCCAAGTAATTTTTATTGCTTGGCATTTTTGTGTTGTTTAATAAGTCGCATTACTGTACTTTTAATTCTACACATTCTGTTAGTTGTTTTTTGATTTCTTCTTGTATATGGTGAGAAATCATTATTAAAGTTAACTTATCGTCAGCTAAGATATTGTTTTCTATATGTACTGCTGTTTTTTCATCTAATGCTGAGGTTGCTTCATCAAGAATTAAAATTGGATAATTTCTAATTAAAACTCTCGCAAGAACTAATCTTTGTTTTTCTCCGCCTGATAGGATTTCTCCCATATTAGCTAAGTTGTGATTTAAGCCATCAGGCAAAGCTTTAACTCTATCAGCTAAACAAACTTTTTCCAATATGTCCCATATTTCTTCATCTGAATAGCTATCATCTAAAGTGATGTTATATCGAATTGAACCGGTAAAGATAGATGTTTGTTGACTTACATATCCAATTTCTTTTGAGAAGTTAATATCATCCTGTATTTCAAGAGAATTTCCATCGATTAAAACTTTATCTTCATTCGATTGTAATTTCCCTAGTAGCAACTTGATTATAGTAGATTTTCCAGAACCACTTTTACCGATTACGGCATATTTTCCACCTTTATTTATATTAAAGTTGAAATTTTTAATGACATGGTTATCTCCAAAACTATAATTAAAGTCTTTAAATTCAATATTTTCTTCAACGTGAGGATAAATTGTTTCTTTAGCAGTTGCTTTAGTTATAACGCTGTTTAATATTTCTTTTGTACCGATTACCTTAATATACAGATCAACTAATTGATTGATAGAAGTAAGGTAAATTCCTAGTATAGTAGATACAGAAGCTATTGTACCTATAGTTAATTCATTTTTTAAAACTAAGTAAATCGCAAAGATGAAAATTAATAATTCAAGTAGCTTCTCGATACTTTGTAAAGTCAATTCACCGAATGCCATTAATTTAGAAATACTATATTGTTGATCTTCTTTTTGAATCTGACTAGCCTTAACATTTTTTGAAAATAAATTTATCTTACCAATATTCTTCAAATCTTCATAACCTGTTAAATATTCCTTTAAAACTCCAGAAAATTTCCCTGATAAAATTGATAAATTAGTATATCCTACACTAATTTTTTTACCGAACTTACCACTTATTAAAAACATAGCTACTGACGATAATAGTGCGAAGATAACAAATCTCCAATTAATCAGCCATAAAAATACTACTGATGAGATAAATAATACAATAGCACTAAGTAAACCAGTTAATGGCGAGAATAAATATGCAGATAATAATTCAAGTTGATAAGTATATTTAGTCATATGCTCACCAGAATCAACCTTATTAAATTCCGATTGAGACATACTTTCTATATTTTTGCTAATCCTATCACCTAGATATATTTTCCATTGTTTAACTAATTGTGCAATTATAATTTTTAACCACGCTCTAAGCAATTCTACTATTATTAAAATACAAATAATAACGCCAACTTTTGTCCATAGAGATCCCGTTTTGTATATTACAGAATCAACAATATCAACACGAGCGTATACAACATAAACAGTCCCTATTGATACTACTAGTGTTAAAATAAACATAATGGATAACTTTAATTTGTTCAATGTTAAAACTTCTAAAATATTTTTAATCATATTTCTCTCCTTTGTATAGATTACATAAATGTTGTTTGAATTTGAGTTACAAGCTTTATGTAACTTTTATTATACTGACTTTCTTTTTCGTGTCAAGATAATTCAAGTAAATTTTCTGAAAAATTATAATTTTATATTGTTATCATCTTTTTTTCATACTATAATAAAAGTATAAATATAAGTTGGTATTAGATATATTTCTCAAAATTTCCTTTAATAGAATATCATGAAATTAAGTGGAGTTAAAAGTAGGAGGTATTTATGAAAAAATATATTTTAAAGTTTAAATATAGGTTCTTATTAATTTGTTTTCTTATATTGTTAAGACAGTTATTTCTTATGAAAAGTAACTTTTTAAATGCAGATGCTATAACTGTGCTTACCAATAGAAATCTATATAGTTTCTTTGAAATCATCTTATTCTTATCAGTTACGTGGTTAGTTATTATAGTAATTGATAGAGTAGTTAAGGTAAGAGAGGAGATTTTCGTTCAAGATATTGGAATAGATGTTAAGGATAATCTGTCTACTAGCCTTGTAGAATTAGATATTGAAAAATATAAAAATAACTCATCTGGTGTTTATCAATCTTGGTTTAATAATGATATTCAAATGATTCAAGAAAAAGGTTTGAGGAATATATTCGCCATAATATACAGCCTTTCTGGTGTGGTATTTTCACTTTATGCTCTATTGAAATATCATTGGATCATTTCTTTAATTACTATTATAGGAACAGGAATATTAATTTATCTTCCGAAAATTTTTAATAAAAAACTTCAAAATATGGGGAAAGAGGTTACTAAAGAAAATGAAAACTATGTTGCTTCGTTAGAGGAGACGATTTTAGGCTATGACACTTACTTCTCTCTTAATAAATTACAGATAATTCCTAAAAGAATAGCGCATATAAGTAGAATTTTGAAAAATGTATTTGTTAAACAAAGTAAATTGGAAAGCAATTATTATATGCTTAACTTCGGTTTAAATGTCTTTTTCCAAGTGTTATTAGTATTTGTTACAGGATACTTAGTTGTTAAAGATAATTTGGAAATTGGTGCTGTTGCGGCTGTAGGAATGTTTGCCAATCTTGTATTTGATGGTATGAGCCAAGTAGGTTATAGAATAGCATTTATTAAAGGAGCA
>CAMYEU010000014.1 GCA_947254465.1 uncultured Gemella sp.
GTTGTTACTTATCCTACTATCTTTTATTTCAAATTCTATCCCATTTATAAATTGAGATTGATACTTTTCCCATTCATGCTTTCCAATACCTTCTAAATCTGATATCGGCATATTCCAAAATTTAGAACCTATTAACTCATATTCTCCTGTCACATTTTCTTTAAATACAACAAACAGAAATCTTTTTTCATAGAAATAATTATATAACTCTGAACTATCAAAGATTTCTTGAACAAAATCTAAAATTTTAAATTTCGGAAAAGACATACTCTCTCTAGGATTACCTTTTTTATCTATCCTTATTGTCTTTATTCCTATATTAGCTTTTTCAAATTCTTCAACATTATCAGTCTTAACACCAAGCATTCTTGATATCAAACTACTATTTGCTTGTTTAGAATTTTTATTAATTTCAAATTGAGAATATAGTTCCTCTTCTGTTTTTCCTTTATATTCATTAATCTTGTTTAATACTACATTATCAAAAGTTTCTTCTTTCAATTCTGTATTTTTCAAAATAGAATCATATGTATTAATTTGTCCAACAACATAATTATTAATCACATATGACATGTATGATTGTTTTAATGAGTATGCTCTTCTTTTTGCAGGAATTTCACTATAATATTGCTTTTGCTCACTTTTCTTAGCTGTTGCTCCTTTGGTACATGCGCCTAAATATTTTGTATCACCTTCAGATAATTCGTGTGCCCTACCTTGTTGAATTTTTGTAATAATTGTAGAATAATCCTCTTTAATAATTATTAAATCTTCTCTACAGTTCTCTGATAAAATAGAAAACAGTTTTACATACTCTATACTATACTCTGTTCTTAAAATATCTTTTTCTCTTAAATACAAAATTAACAACATTAATCTCATTTTTTCTAGTACATGAGATTTTTCAAACACTGGTTCAACAGGTCTATCATTAGGTATCATAGTAATAACTAATCTTTCTCCTGCCCTAAAACTACCATCTCTTTTTTTCTCTATTGGTGTTACCTTTAATTCTGTACCCGCTTCTAAAAAATCAGGATTAGAATCACTATTTGGTTTGTAATAAAAATAATATTCTTCTAACAGATTTCCTAGACTACCCTTCCCTCTAGGATTATTAAAATATGCTATTTTTTCTTGAAGTTCATTCTTTTCTGAATAACCAATACCTCTTTCTCTTATCTCACTATTTGAATAATAGTCTTTTAGTACTTCAAAAAACTTTTTTCCTTCTAATTTTTTAGCATATTTTTCTATAGCCAATGGATTATTTTTATCATAAGGTAAATTCACAATAATACAGCTCCTAATCAAATAATAATTATTATACCATAATTTTTACAGCAATATGTCTATAATAATTTAATTTATCTATTTTTCTTTATCAAAAAAATCATTTAATAAATTTATATCATCATTCTCATAATATTCTTGATATAATTTATCCAAAACTAATTCATCTTTTATATTTTTTTCTATGTAAATCATAGCCTTAATATATTCTTTATAATTCGATTCCGATATTTTTTCAATAACTTTTACTATTTCTAAATATCCCATAATAATTCTTCCTCTAATTTTGCTATATTAGATCCTATCATCTATTTGTCCTAGTGTCAATACACTTACTCATTATTCTAATTAACAATATTTAAAAATCACAAAAAAAGACGATATTGCTATCGTCTAATAATCTTATTAAATACAAAATTTGATAAATTAATATTCATTCAAATACCTTTATAAATCTTTTTTGAACTTTATCACAGGTATAACCGATATGTTCATAGAAATTATGCGCATCTTCACGTTTCATGGCAGAATTTAACCTAATAAAGCTAATATTATTGTCTACGGCATAGTCTTCTAACTTATTCATAAGTTTTCTTCCTATTCCCTCACCTTGAAAATCAGGATTAACAGCGAGTCCTAGAATATTTAATCCTAGATCACTATAAAAACTTTCATACATTTGAGCATGAACAAATCCTTTAATCTTCCTTGTGTTTTCATCTTCATAACCGATAATAATATGCTGTTTCTTGTCATTAGTTAGTTTCTCTATTTGTCTTTTCACGTTTTCAACATCTACATCGTAACCTAATGCAAATTTACAGATTTCTGCAACTTCTTGTGCATCTTCTATATTTATTTCTCTAAACATATACTCACCTTCTGATTTTATCAAATATTATTTAATGTGCAACTTACTGCAACTTAAATCATTCTATTTTATCATCTAAGAATACTGATATATCAAGCTTTTGACTTTTTCACTGCTAGATTTTTACTTTAACCTGCAACTTACTGCAACTTAAATTATTCTACTTTATCTTCTAAAAACGCTGATATATCAAACTTTTAACTTTGTCACAGCTGGATTTTTACTTTAATGTGCAACTTACTGCAACTTAAATTCTATTATCTACTTTGCAACTTCTATTAGTGCTTGTTTAACTAAGTCGAACTCTCTAGTACGAAGAGTTCTCATGTCAAAGATAAGCTCGTTATCTTTGATACGTGTAATGATTGGAATTTCTACTTCTAATAATCGACGTTCAATATCTGTCGCACTTAGTCTTGGGTGCTCTAATTTAACTACAACACTATCTAAATAACTTGCTGGATAACTTCCACCACCTACTTCTGCTTTATCTTCAGCTATTGTAATCTTGAAGTCTAAGTCGCTAAGTCTTGTTTTAAATACGTCTGCTTTAGCAAATAAACGTTCTTTTGATAATGAAATCATGTGTAATGTAGGAATGTGTTCCAACGCTTCTTTTTCATCTAGATATAATTTCAATGTAGCTTCCAGAGCTGCTAGAGTCATCTTATCTACACGTAATGCACGAGTAAGTTGGTTCTTCTTCATTTGTTCGATATATTCTTTTTTACCAACGATAATACCTGCCTGTGGCCCTCCAAGAAGTTTATCACCACTAAATGTTACGATATCGATACCACTATCAAGTACTTCTTTTACAGTTGGCTCGTATGGTAAACCATATTTAGAAAAATCAACAAACTGACCGCTTCCTAAGTCATTTATAGATACTAGTTCGTTCTCACGAGCAAGATAAGAAATTTCTTCATTAGATACTTCTTTTGTGAATCCTACAATCTTATAGTTACTAGTATGAACTTTCAGTAATGCCCCTGTATTGTCAGTAATTGCATTCTCGTAATCTTTTAAGTGTGTTTTATTAGTAGTCCCTACTTCTACAGGGGTACCTCCACTTAATTTAATAATCTCAGGAATTCTAAATGCTCCACCGATTTCTACTAATTCTCCACGAGAAACTACTATCTCTTTATCTTTAACTAATGTATTTAATGTTAATAATACCGCTGCTGCGTTGTTATTAACAACAAGTACGTCTTCTGCACCTGTTAATTTTTTGATAATATCAATAAGGTGGACATAACGGCTACCACGTTTTTTATTATCAATATCAAACTCAAGGTTAGAATAGTTAAATGCTACACTCTCGATGTTTTCTTTAATTTTTTGACTCAATAAACTACGTCCTAAGTTTGTGTGTAAAATTGTTCCAGTCGCATTAATAACTCGTCGTAAAGAATTCTTGTCTTCACTTTTTACTATTTGTGTAACTTCTTCTACAATTTTCTCTAAACTTGGAACTTCATGTAATTCTTCATTTAATATTTCTTGTTTGATTTCATCAATATAGTTTTTTATCGCTGATTTTACAGCCACTTCACTATACTCTTGAATTAATGATTTCACTTCATCTAATAATAAAATCTTATTTATTGCAGGAATTTGTGATAATAATTGTTTTGACATAATATTTCTCCTAAATCTGTTTTGCTAATGTTTTTATAGCGTTAATAGCGTAGTCTACTTCCTCATCTGTATTCATACTTGAGAATGAGAACCTTACTATCCCCTGTTCTTTTGTTCCCAATACTTCATGCATTAAAGGTGCACAATGTGCTCCAGGTCTAACTGCGATATCATATTCCTCAGCAAGAACATCTGCAACATCTGAAGCTGATATTCCTTTGAAGTTCATTGCTACTACCGCAGTGCGATCTTTTGTAAAATCTCCATAAAACTCTAAACATTCCAAATCTTTTAATTCATTATAGAATCTATTCGCAAAGTCGATTTGTTTTTTATAAAGATTTTCAATGCCATGCTTATTTATATATTTTATTCCCTCATGTAAACCTAGGATTCCAGAAGTATTCAAAGTACCCGCTTCTAAACGTAGTGGATATTCCCCAGGGTGTTTTTCATCGAATGTTCTAACACCACTCCCACCGACTTTAAATCTCTTAATCTCTGGAGCTTTAAGTCTCACACATAGACCACCGATTCCTTGTGGCCCATATAAACTTTTATGACCTGTAAAACATAATACATCTATTCCCAATTCATCCATATTAATAGGTACTACTCCTGCTGTTTGCGAAGCATCTACAACTGAAATAATATTATGTCTTTTACAAATATCTGCAACTTTTTCTAAATCCACTATACTTCCTGTTACGTTAGAACTATGCGTAATAGCAATCATTTTAGTATTAGGTTTAATAGCTTTTTCTAGATCATCATAATTGATTAATCCTGTTTTACCAGCTTTAACAATAGTGTATTCACACCCTATTGTTTCATGTGCTAAATATATCGGTCTTAAAACTGAATTATGCTCCATAGAAGTCGTAATAACGTGATCTTCTTTTTCCAATAATCCTAAAATCGCAATATTTAAACTTTCTGTAGAATTACTCGTAAATACTACTCTATCTTCTTCTTTCAAACCAAAGAATTTTGCAATATCATTTCTTGCTTCAAACACTTCTCTAAAAGCATTATTTGCTTCATAATAACTACCTCTTGAAGCATTAGCATACTTTGCAGATGATAGTACTTCATAGACTTTATCCGCTACTTCTTTTGGTTTTTTTAGCGACGTAGCACCATAATCAAAATAATAACTCATATCCCTTACCTTATCTAAGTCATTCTTTAGTACAATGACTTATCTCCCTTCATTTTTATTTTTTCGCTAATACTCTATAGTTTTCCACACGTCGAGTAATACCTAATTTATCTAGATACTCTAAAATAGCCATTGAATACTTTCTACTAGAACCAGACATATCTCTAAATTCCGCTAATCCCATTTGCTCATTTTCTTTGAAATGATTTTCTACTTTCTGTATAGCTTCTTTTAATACATCAGCATGTAAAACTAAATCAGCATCTAATCTAACTATTGTATTATCGATTAACGATTCTAATATCTCAACCTTTGTTTTTTCTCCATTAGTTAAATCTTTAATAGTCGGTGGAGTGAATCCTCCTTCTAGTAAAGCTTTTTCTATTCTTTCTTTTTCTACTAATTGTTTTTTATCGTAATTAACTACAAAATCTTTTTCCGCAACTAGATTTCCCTCAAGACGAATTTCATTATTTTTTATAAATAAATCTAATATTTCCAATGTTTCTTTTTGGGAAAGCTTAAACTTAGAAAGAACCTCAATCTTAGGAATACCTACTTTTAACTTGAATCTATTATGATAATCAACTAATAGTTTCTTTAGTTTTTCCAATACAGATTCATATTTTTTCTTATGAATATATCCTAGTTTAGTCTCATAAACTACTTCTGTTTCTAGAAGTTGTGCTAGTGAGTCTACAACCTCTTCTTCTGGTAGTTGTAAATCTTTTCCAATATTTTCTTTAGAATTTAAATAATCTGTATGAGATAAAATATAATTAGCTATTAGATCCGTTGTATTTCCTTCAAGTTGTACTTTAAGTTTTTCCAGTATCTCTTCATTAAATCTACTATGTTTTTTAGGACTAGCATCTAATATTACTCCTCCACCTATTGTTATCATCGGTGAATAAGTTCGAATTATAAACTTATCATAGTTTTTTACAGCTATTTCATCTTCTAGTCGAAGTTGAGCAAAACTACTTTCTCCTGCTTTTAAGAGGTCTGTTCCAAGTGGAACAATACGTGCCATTACTTCTTCAGTACCTATATAAACACGTACCCTATCCCATAATTCAAGATTAGCTCTTTCATCATTTATTAATTTAATCTCAGCATCTAACATATAAGTTTTTGTCAAAGAGTCTGCTGTAGCTAACGTATCACCACGTCTCACATCATCAAACTTAATATTTGCCAAGTTTATCGCAGTTCTTTGCCCTGCATATGCAGTCGCTACATCTTTTGAATGGACTTGAATATTTCTAACTTTTGTTTTTATTCCTTTAGGATAAATAACTAGTTCGTCACCTACATTTACTACACCTTCCGTAAGCGTCCCTGTTACTACCGTTCCAAATCCTTTTACTTGGAATGAACGATCTATATTTAGTCTAGCATTTTTCTCTATGTTTTTAGCTTCAATATCTTCTGTTTTTTTATCGATTGTTTCTAAAAGATTATCTAATCCTTTTTTACTTATCGAATCAACTTCTATAATCGGAGAATTTTCTAAAACTGTTCCTGAAATGAACTCTTGAATATCTTCTTTCACTAATTCACGATATTCTTCTTCAACTAAATCTATTTTTGTCATTACAATAATATAATTTTCTATCCCTAGTAATGTTAATATGTCGATATGCTCTTTTGTCTGTGGCATAATTCCTTCTCTAGAGTCTACCAATAATAAAACTAAGTTTATCCCACTAACTCCAGCTAACATATTCTTAATAAATTTCTCATGTCCTGGAACATCAACTACTCCGCATCTTTTCCCACTTGGTAGGTCAAAATAAGCAAACCCAAGATTTATCGACATACCTCTGTCTTTTTCTTCTTGAGTAGTATCTGTTTCAATACCGCTTAGAGCTTTTATTAGGGTCGTCTTCCCATGATCTATATGCCCTGCAGTACCTATAATTACATTGTTGTTCATATATTTCACCTTTACACTATATTAAGAATAGAGATTATTTAAGAAAATTAAATCAAACATTTTATACTTTCTCTATGTTAATCTCTATTCAAAATTTTATTTAATTTTATAATCTTCTAATTCTTTTATTGCTCTTTTGATTCCAGCTTTTCTAGAATAATACAAACCACGATATTCTATTTTCTCATCCTCTAACATTCTTACAACATTATCGAAATTATTCCAAGCCGTCTTTAGCATAAATCCACAACCAACACCTATTGATGGATGTGTAGGAATAAGTGACGCTCCCATTTCTCTTTCTAGACAAATATTATCCGCCTTTATTGAATCGTGTGTACTATTAAAAACTACTAATCCTTCTTCTACCATGTTTCCTCCTACGGTTGAATTACTTTATTAGCTTTTCTCATATCTTCTACGATAAAATACATGTTTGTTGGATTACCAACCGCTAAATCAATATTGTGGTAGTCGATACACGCTCCACAACAAACTATCTCTACTCCACCTTCTTCTAGTGTTTTTAGCTCCTCTAAAACGTGACTTCGAGTTTTATCTACTAAAATTCCACCATTATTGTAGAAAATAATTTTTTTAGGAAGAACTTCTTGTTCACCTAAAGCGTAAAGATACGCTTTTATCAATCTCTTACCTAGTTCTTCACTACCATGTCCCATTTGGTCTTTGTTAATTACAACGATATAACTGTCATCTTTAACAATTGGTAATGATTCTAATTGTGGCGCTTCTTCTCTAGTAATTTCAACTTTGAATCCTCCTTCAATATCAGAGACATTAAATTCAAAATTATTTTTTTCAGCAAATTTTCTAAGACTTTCTACGCTGTCTTCGGCTTTTACTAGTAAAGTCACTTTTGTTTCTTCTAATACTCGTTTAGCTTGAGTTACAGGCACAACACATGTATCACATAATGTATCAACAACTACACCTTCGAAAACTTCTCCTTTAGAGATAGTAACGATGTATTTATCTTTTGCTTCTTCTTTAACAGAAAAATTATACCCTAATTGTGTTGCCATTTTTTCTAGATTTTGTGTAGCAATTACATTATCTACGATTGTATCTACCACATC
The DNA here is from genome assembly GCA_947254465.1 of uncultured Gemella sp. GTDB lineage: Bacteria > Bacillota > Bacilli > Staphylococcales > Gemellaceae > Gemella. The sequence goes on from CAMYEU010000014.1 coordinate 8,007, forward strand.
ATTTTCAACTAATAATTTTTTTGTTTGAATAACTGGTAACGGACACGCTAAACCTTGTGCATCTAGTATTTCTTTTTTCATACTTATATTCTCCTTTTATAACAGTTTTATTTAACAATGACTGCTTTTTCTTGTTTTTCTATAACTTTTCCAACTATAGCACTCTTAATTTCAAGAGTATTAAGTTTTTCTAATAATACATATGCTTCGCTCTCTGGTAAACTTATTAATAAACCACCTGATGTTTGTGGATCATACATTATTTCCTCTAATGCAAAGTCTTTAACTTGATATTCTACATTTGGCTCTACATGAGTTCTATTAAGTTGCCCTCCTGCAGTAATAATAAATTCATTTGCACATTTATACGCTTCTTCAATATACGGAATATCTTTTGTATATACTTCTGCGGAGTATTTACTATCTAGCATTTCTACAAGATGTCCTAAAAAACCAAATCCCGTAATATCTGTACAGCTATTAACATTGAAATCTTTCATCATTTGAGCTGAATATTTATTAAGTGTTGTCATTTGCTTAACACTTTGAGCAAATGCTTCTTCGGAACATTCTTTTACCATATGCGCAGTATTAATTATACTTACTCCTAATGGTTTTGTTACTATAAGTAAATCCCCAACTTTACAATTGTTATTTTGTAATATTTTATCTGGATGAACTATTCCTGTTACTGATAGTCCATATTTCGGTGTTGCATCATGAATAGAATGTCCTCCTGCAAGAACTCCTCCTGCTTCATGAACTTTTTCTGCTCCACCTTTTAATATTTGATGTAGAATTTCTAAATCCATATTTTCCGGAAAGGCAACGATATTCAATGCTGAGATAACTTCTCCACCCATTGCATAAACATCACTAAGCGCATTAGTCGCTGCGATTTGACCATATAGATATGGATCGTTTATCATTGTTGTAAAGAAATCTAATGTTTGAATAATCGCCTTATCTTCGGAAATTTTATAAACGGCTGCATCATCCGAAGATTCATATCCAACTATTAAATTTTTATCTTCTTTTTTAGGAAGGTCTTTTAGTATATCTGATAAGGCCCCCGGCCCTATTTTCGAGTTTCAACCTCCACAAACTATCATGTTCATTTTTTTCTCTGACATATTTACCTCCTTAGCATCTATTCACCTATAATTATACTACTTCAGGACATATTTTAAAAGTATTATTTAGATTTTTAATGTAAAATAGACAACTAACGTAGAATATATTTCGTCTGTTAGTTGTCTATTTTTTTATATTTTATTTTACAAAACTTACATGAACGTGATCATAGTGATTAGCTGTTACTCCACCACGATTAGGCATTAAATTCCATGTATTTGCTGATCCATAAATATTGTTTTGTGGCATATAGAATCTTTGTTTCCATATAATGTAGTAAACACCAAGTTCATCCATATTCTTAGTTAGATACTCTGCAAGTTGATCCCCTTGTACTGACCCTACTGGTACCATGAAGTCAACAGCCATACCAGAATTATGTCCATGACCTGTTCCATCATCATCTCCTGCTCTAAATAATGAGAAGCTTGTTATACCAAATTTTTTAGCTAGAGCTACTTTCATTTTTATTTACTTACTTATTATATCTAATCAATAAATTTTAAAAGAAGTTGAGCTAAATTTGTAATATAAAAAGCTAACTTAGATAATCTCTAAATTAGCTTCTTACATTTATTATTTTACAGTACTTGTATTTTCTAAATTGATGTCGAACCATCTAAGTATTTACCTGGAGTAGGTGTTGTCCCATTAAAATGTCCACTAGTATTTTGATGTTGTACTAAATAAACTTGTCCATTACTTATAGTAACTCCAACACCATGTTCAGTTGCTGTGCTATCTAATAATGTATTTCTGTGACCATATTTGTAAGCTGAAACATTTCCAATTTCTTTGAATAATATATCAAATAATCTTTGAGCAATTTCTTCAGGTGTTCCATTTTCTCCAGTTATAGCAATATTAGGTAAAATTTGTTTTGTATATCCTGCTGCTTTAGCTGCATCTGTTTCATATTTTATAGAACCATTAGGTCCATGAAGATTACCGTCTATTCTACGTGTTGGAACATCAGCACTTCTTCTTTGTGAAGAAGTATTTAATGCTACATTCACTGATAATGCATTTAGTGCATTTACTTTTCTTAATTGATCTACTTTATTAATAAATGCCTGTCTTATTTGTTCTTCTCTACTTGTTGCTACTTGTGGTGCAGTTTCTTTTTTAGGTTGCTCCACTTTTTCCTCTGTTACAACTTTTGTTTCTTCTTTTTTAGGAACATCTACTGTTTCTACTGGTTTTTCTGAAGGTTTTACTTCTGTAGGTGTTGTTGGTTTTTCTACTGCTGTTTCATTAGTTTTTGATTCCTCAACAGGCTTTGTTACTTCTTCTGTTTTAGGAGTTTCATCAGTTTTTGCAGGAACTACTCTATAAGCAACATCTTGTTTCTTCGTTGTTTCATCTTTTATATCGCTAGGGAAAGTATATGCAGGTTTTTCAGATTCTTTAGTTTTAGAATCATCAACTTTTTTTACATCAGCCTGCTTAGGCTCTTCTGCTTTCTTAGTTGGAACTGGTTCTTTTGAAGGTTGTTCAGGCTGTTCTTTTACTTCAGGTGTTGTCACCTCATAACGAACATTAATTTTAAACTCATGTCCACCTGCCTTATTTACTACTGTAAATCCTTCTCTTTGTACTCCTGTATGTGGTAGTTTCTTCGTTGGTACTTGTGCTGTCATATCCAACTCTACTACTACTTCTTCTCCAGCCTTAATAGTATCTCTTTTAATTAAAAATTCTGCTTTTTTTTCAGTAGTAATACGTGCGACTACATTTGAAACATCTTTATCTGCAACTAGTTTAGCATAAAAATGCCCTTCTTTTTCATACACAGTTGCTTTTACATTAGCTACATTCATATCTACTAAAGCTGTTTTCATTTCTACTGCATTAGTAGGAACTGTTGTTAATCCTGTTAATAGAACCATCCCAGTTAAAATTTGACTAGTTACTTTTAATCCCTTTTTTTTCATAGCTTTATCTTCTCCTTAATTCGTTAACTTTAATAATTACTTCTCCTATATTATAGTTCAATATCTTATACATAATCAATAGTTTTTCTATTTTGTAATATAAAATACATTTTGTAACACTATAGAAATATTTCTACATCTTTAATTACTTTATTTTTGTTATTTACTTAAAATAACAACTTTTACCAAAATACCATATTATCCCCTTCAAACGCTTATATAATAGAATTTCGTTTAATTTTACATCAAATATATCTTAAAACTAAATTTAAAGTATATTTAAGTTTCAGGCATTATAATTATACCATAACTAGTAAATAGTTATAAACTTCATAAACTTTCCTTTTCTATAAGAGACCGAGACAAATGTTCTCGGTTTTTTTATGTGAAATAGCAGATATAGAGAAAATTCTCTATATCTGCTATTTTCTATTCTTCATAAACATCTTCTTGTAAGATTTTACTTTGTTTAATTTTAAAATTGTTTTCTTCTATTATTACTAAATTTAATTTTCCGCCATAGACACATCCACCATCTATAGCAATTCTATTATCTCTCTCGTCATAAAATGGTTCTTCTTTCACAGGGCTATGTCCATGGAAAACTCTTTTATTATATTTATCAGTACTGCTTAAAAATGGTTCCCTTATCCAAATCATATCCCTATGTGTTTGATTCCAAAAATTCTTACTATAATCCACTCCAGCATGAATAAAATAATACTCTAAACTTTCATATCTCGTAGGAAGAGTCTTTAACCATTTTCTCATGAACTTATACTCTTGAGCAAACTTTCTAAAATATATTCCCCTATTTTCTATAGTGGCTTCTGGGTAAAATGATTGTAGCGTTGTTAAACCACCATTTCTAAAGTAATGATCCTGCCTTACAGATAAATTATCACTATACATTGCCTCTTTAATCGCTAAATTAAACATATCTTCATGATTACCTAATAACACTACATGATTAGAATTTTCTTTTTGTAAATTATAAAAAAACTCCCATACTAATTTTGTATTCTTTCCTCTGTCACACATATCGCCTAAACAAATTAGTTTATCATTTTTGCTATTAAAATTTACCTCATTTAATAATTTTTTCATAGTATAAAAGCTACCATGAATATCTGATATTACTAATATTCTCATAAAAACACCTTCTTTATTTATCTATAGTTTCTATAATATATCAAATAAATCCTCATGTAAATATTAATATTTCATCAGATTAAATAACTCTCTTCTTTTCATAAATTTTAATATATTTACTTTAGGTTATCATTTTTAATTAAACTTTTCACATGATATAATATTAGTAAATTATTACGAAAGGAGCAGACTATGGAAAATAACCTACTTTGTTTTAAACGTACATCCAACCTCACTGCTCTATCCTTACCCAAAATTTATAGAGAAAGTTTTTATACGAAAGAAGGTGTCTGGACTAAACTAATAATTATTAAAGGAAAAATGAAACTTAGCTTTCTAGATGATGAAAATAGTGTTATTAAACAACTTACTCTCAATAAAAAAAATAATATTGAAACTATTCAACCTCAAAGTATTTTTAGAATAAATCCAACTTCTACGGATTTACAATTTCATTTAGAGTTTTATTGTTTACCTAAAGATTATTTTTTTAATAAATACGATCTTAATCCCGCTCATCAAGAGATTGTTAAAGCAATGAAGTATGTTAAGCCATGTAAAACTCTCGATTTAGGGGCCGGACAAGGTAAAAATTCGCTATACCTTTCTACACTAAATTTTAATATAACAGCGGTTGACATTAACGCTAAATTCTTACAAGATTTAGCAGATATTTCAATTATAGAAAAATTAGATCTAAATGTTTTCAAGCACGATATTTCAACTGCTAATATAAAGGATACTTACGATTTTATATTTTCTACAGATGTATTCATGTATTTAAATCCTACAAGAATCCACAGTATTATTAGTAATATGAAAAAGCAAACAAATGATAAAGGATATAACTTAATTGTAAGTGCCTTAAATGCCACAAAACATGGTTTGCCTCTTACCCCTTTTCCCTTTACCTTTATAGAAAATGAACTTAAGGAATACTATGAGGATTGGAAAATTATTACTTATAGTGAAAACATCACCGCTTCACCTTATCCGTACGCTGTAATCCTTGCTCAAAAAGTATCAGAATAAAACTAACCCCACAAGATTTTTTATTTTCTTGTGGGGCTTTCTTCTATTCAATATTTTCTCTAATATCTTTCTGATACCATACTACATCATACCAACGATTGAACTTATATCCTACTTTTTCAAAATGAGCTACTTTTCTAAATCCTCTTTTTTCATGAAATGAAATGCTTCCTTCATCAGGATATGCTATACATGATGTTAATCTACACATACCTCTATCATAAAGTTGTCTTTCAAGTTCAGTATATAACTTTTCTCCAACACCTTTACCTCGAGCTTTTTCATCTAGATAGATTGTAATCTCAGCTGTCCATTTGTATGCATCCTTCGGATAAAATTCACTAGCATAAGCATAACCTAATATATCGTTAGCTTCTTCAGCAACCAAAAATGGATAACTTTGAATAGATTTCGAAATTTTCTCCTCAAATTCATGTACACTTGGTACAGTATAATCAAAAGTAATTGCAGTGTGTTCTACATACGGTCTATAAATATCTACTAGTTTTCCGGCATCTTTTAAATCAACCGTTCTAATATTTATCATGGTTTTCTCCTTAAATACTTTCTTTAATTTAAACAATAATTTCTTTGAAATCTATAATAAGATTCCTAAATATATAGCCTAACAAAGACGTTTTTTATATTTTAAAATTAATTTACGATTATTTATTTAATATCTTCTTTTTTGATTTTATCTAATAAAGCCTTACATCCCTTAGTTACATCATTGAATGTTGTTTTGAAATCTCCTGTATACCATGGATCATCGATAATTCTATCTTCTCCAGCATACTCTAATAATTTCTTAACCTCTCCTGTTTTTCTACCTGCAATGAATTTTTTAATATTTTCTATATTACTATCATCCATTCCTACGATATAATCTGAATCTAAGTCATTATCATTTAGGATACGAGAATACATCCCTTCTACACCAATACCAACTTTAGCGAGTTCATTTCTAGTACCACTGTGTACAGGATTTCCATGTTCCCAACTACTAGTTGCAGCTGAATCAATTAAGATTTTTTCACTTAATCCTTCTTTTTCAACCATGTCTCTAAATATTGCTTCTGCCATTGGTGAACGGCAGATATTTCCTAAACAAACAAATAACACTTTTACCATTTTTTCGTTACCTCATTCTTGTTTTCATATTTTTTATTATATCATAAAGATTTTAAAACAACATAACAAAGTACTTTTTACTGAGTTTAATCATTATTTGAATTTTATATTTTACATGCTATAATAAGATTAAATTTAACCGTTAATAAGGAGATTAGTATGATAAAAAATTTAGTATGCTATAAACAATTACCAATTTGGACAACTGAAACACTTCCTAAACCTTTTAGACAAAAACACAACACTAGAAAAGACGTCTGGGCAAAATTAACAATTCTAAAAGGACAATTACAATTTACAGAATTAACTGCAGATAATGAAGTTATAGCTGAGCACATCTTTACCCCTGAGAGCGAAATTCCATTCGTAGAACCGCAAGCATGGCATCGTGTTGCACCTTTATCTGATGACTTAGAATGTTTCTTAGAATTTTACTGCGAACCGAAAAATTATTTCAAAAACAAATACGATATTAATCCTGCTCACTCTGAAATAGTAGAAGCCTTGGAGACTATTAAACCTTGTAAAACGTTAGATTTGGGATCTGGGCAGGGGCGTAATGCTTTATTTCTTTCTAAACTTGGCTTTGAAGTGACTGCAGTAGATAATAATATTCCTGCTTTAGAATTTTTGATGGAAACATCAAAAATCGAAAATTTAGATATTAAAATCGGTAGTTATGATATTAATACAGCAGCTCTTAGAAATACCTATGATTTCATCTTTTCAACAGTAGTTTTAATGTTTATCGAGGAAGAATCTATTCCTAAAGTTATTAAAAATATGCAAGATCAAACTAATATAGGTGGCTATAATTTAATAGTTGCTGCTATGTCTACTAATGATGCCCCTTGTCCACTACCGTTCCCTTTTACTTTCAAAGAAAATGAACTTAAAGAATATTATAAAAACTGGGAATTTATTAAATATAATGAAGATTTTGGACAACTTCATAAAACTGATGCTAATGGTAATAGATTTAAGCTACGTTTTGCTACTATGCTTGCTAAAAAAATTAAATAATTTTCTTTCAAGCTACATTTTTGACACCGTTATCAACGTATGATATAATTTTAGCAATCATTAAAACATTTGGGGTGCTTTTATGCTGAGATTATACCCATAGAACCTGACGTTGTTAGTACAGCCGTAGGAAAATGTTAATTTAACTAACTATACTTATTTGTATTTTTGATTTTAAAAGTACCTCTTGTTGTTTTAATGAATATAAAATAACAGGAGGTTTTTCTTATGAAAAAATGGTCTACAAAGGACATAATTATTATAGCTTTAATAGGATTCTTATTTGGGGGGATATTCCTTGCAACAAGTTTGGTTTACGTTCCATTAAAAGCTGCTCTTGGAGCAGTAGGATACGCACCATTCGCTAACTCAATATTATTTGGATTATGGGTAATGGCTGGACCGGTTGCTGCAGTACTTATTCAAAAACCAGGTAGTGCTACACTTGGAGAAGTTCTAGGAGCATTAGCTGAAATGCTATATGGTTCATACTTTGGTGCTGCCGTTCTTGTTTCAGGATTAGTACAAGGAGTAGGATCTGAAGTTGGTTTCTTAGCTACAAGATACAAACGCTACGATACATTTTCACTATTCCTTTCTGCAGTAGGTATTACGCTATTTAGCTTTGCTTATAAGTATTTCCAAGCTGGTTATGAAGCATTTTCTGTAGGTATGATTCTAGCAATTCTAATTGTACGTTTTATTTCTGTATTCTTCTTTGGAGTCATCTGCGTTAAATTAATTTTAAATATTGTTAATAAAGTACAAAATAGTGGTAATAAATAATGAATATTATAGAAATCAATAATTTTTCTCTAAAAATTAAAGATAAAGTCTTGTTTGATAATGTTAGTTTAAAAATAAAAGAACATAGTTGGTTAGTTCTAACCGGGAATATTGGTAGTGGTAAGTCTACCCTACTTCGTACTATTTGTAAATTAAATAAAGAACATTACGAGGGAGTAATTAGTTATAGAGGAAAAAATATTGTTGATATTCCCATGCAAGAACACGTTAAAAAAATTGGATATGTGATGCAACATGCAATTAATCAGTTTGTTATGCCTACTTTAGAAGAAGAAATAATCTTTGCTCTAGAAAATTTATGTCTAGAACCCAAGATTATTAACGAAAAACTAGATTATGCTTTATCAATTACAAACACTCGAGAAATTTCTACTAAGCATATCCATACATTATCTGGGGGGGAACGACAGCGAGCTGCTTTTGCTGTAGCATTAGCTATGGGAAGTGAAGTTTTAATTTTAGATGAACCATTTGCCAATGTTGATAAGAAGACTCGTAATTCTCTATTGACTCTTCTGAAAGACTTAAACAAACATGGAGTAACAATAATTGTTTGTGATCATGAATATCAACTTTATCTAAATTATGCAGATACATTTTATTGTTTAGAAAATGGACATTTCAAGCTAATTAATAACCCTAATATTATTTCTAATAATATTAGTCTATGTAATACTATTAAATCTAATCAAATATTAAAACTAGAAAATGTTAAGATTAACCAAGGTGATAAGGAACTACTGAATATAAGTAATTTTGACATTTATAAAGGGATTACTACTTTAACTGGAGATAATGGTACTGGAAAAACAACATTGCTTCATGCTATTTCTCAATTAAAAAAGTATGATGGAAATATATACTTTAATAATTTGAAGGTTAAAAAATCAAGAAAACTATATAAAAAAATAAGCACTTGTTTACAAGATGCCTTTCAACAGTTTATAAGTTTGATGCCTCGCGAAGAGATTTCTATGCAAAAAGATATTTGGGATCATGCTACCGCATGGCAAGAAAAACTTCTAAAAGAATTTGATTTAGAAAAAGAACTCGATAAAAGTCTATATTATTATAGTGGAGGACAAAGAAAACTTATCCAACTTATGTGTTTATTAAGCCAAAAAACTGAACTTCTTCTGTTAGATGAACCCTTTACTCATCTCGACGAAAGAGCATGTTCATTTGTAATGGATTGGATTGAAGAAAATAAAAAAGTTGCTGGGCAATCATTTATTATTGTTAGTCACAGATTAGAACCACTGAATAATAGAAGTGATTATCATATTGAAATTTCAGATAATACTCTACATTAT
>CAMYEU010000015.1 GCA_947254465.1 uncultured Gemella sp.
ACACACTGCATATCGTCGGCAGCGTCAGATGTGTATAAGAGACAGGAGTTAGGGCCACCTGAAAGGATAATTCCTTTAGGCTTCATTTTTTTGATTTCTTCAATAGAAATTTCATTGTCGTGTAGTTCAGAATATACACCAAGTTCACGTACACGGCGAGTGATAAGTTGGTTATATTGACTACCGAAGTCAAGAACTAATATAAATTCGTGTTTCACGGTTTTCCTCCTAAAATATACTTTTATTAATATAAACTATTATATCAAGAAGTTTAAGATATGTAAAACCTTAAATGTTAGAATTTTTGTGAATTTTTCTGGCGAAATATTGAATTTTTAACGAAAAAACAGTTAAAAACGAATTTTAACTTTATGAAAGGGGTAGAAAATTCGTGAAATGAGATTTTAACTTTTCAAAAAAAACGATAATTTTGGTTTATACGAATTATAGGTGAGAGAAAATTTTATAAAATTTTTTTGGAAAATGTTATAATTATTGTATATAAAGTAGGAGGAAGAATAATGGTAAGAGCATATATTGGAACATATACAAAACAAGATAGTGAAGGAATATACTTAGTTGAGTTATCTGAAGAAGGAAAAGTTCTAGAAGTTAGAAATGTAGCTAAGGTTGATAATCCAACGTATTTAGCGTTGTCTAATGATAATAAGTATCTATATAGTGTATCAAGAGTAGAGGGAAAAGGTGCTGTTACAAGCTTTGAAGTTGAAGAAAATGGTGATTTGAAAGAATTAACATCAGTTGCCCAAGAAGGAAATCCTCCTTGTTACGTAGAGTTAAATTCTAATAAAAACATTTTATTATCAGCGAACTATCATTTAGGTACGATTGATAGTTATTCTGTTGAAAATGGTGAGCTTGTAAAACTTCTATCAACAGATCATCATGAAGGAAGTGGAGTACATGAAAGACAAGAGAAACCTCACGTGCATTTTTCAGGATTTACTCCAAGTGAAAAATATGTTTTCTCATGTGATTTAGGAACAGATGAGATTACATCGTATAAGCTTAATGAAGGAGTTTTAGAAAAAGTAGCTACTTTTAAAGCTAAAGATGGAAGTGGAGTTCGACACATAGTATTTAGTAGTGATGAAAAACAAGCTTTTGTGATGACAGAACTTACTAGTGAAGTAATTGCTTTTGATTATGATGGAGAGGGAAATTTAACAAATCCAACATATTATCCTACATTACCTGAGGATTTCTCATTGGAAAATAAAGGTAGTGCGATAAAAATTTCAAACGATAATAGATTTATCTATGTTTCTAATAGAGGACAAGATGCGGTAGTTGTTTTTGAAAATACAGAATCAGGTTTAAAGCAACTTCAAACTATTAGTACTGAAGGAGAAGGTCCTAGAGATTTTGATCTATCAAAAGATAATAATTTAGCAATTGCGACAAATGAAAATAGTGGGACAATTACTGTGTACGCTGTTAATAAGAAAACAGGAGAGTTAATTGTTGTTGCTTCTGAGGTAGTTGTACCTGAGGCGGTTTGCGCTAAGTTTATTTAAATAGATGCTTTATTAAGTTTAGAATAAGAAGAAACCTAAGGTGAGGATAATCTCATCTTAGGTTTTACTATTATGAATTTCGTTTTTTAACGACGAAGAATGGTGCCCCGAAATTACAGTATTCTAGTATGTAATCTTCAAGGTTGTTTATGTTTTTAGGATTGTTGTTATCCTTTGTTAAAATGAATCCAGTAAGTCGTAGTTTCTCATGAGAAATATCTCCTACGATATATGGTTTATTTTTTAACACGTCTACTAGTTTTTCTTCAAATGTTTCTTTTTGAAAGGCATCTTTGAAGTTGTAAACAAGCTCATAAATTGTACCATCAACTTCGAAAACTAAATTATTTTGCTCCATAGTTAATCCTTTCTAACAACTTGTCTCATTACGTATAGCGCTGCAAAAACAAGTGTGTATATTGCAAGTATACCCGTAGTGAAGTATTTTGTACGATTTATAACGATAGTAGTTTTTTCGTAATTATCTTTCTTATCAAAGTTATCGTCATTGATGAAGTTTGATTTGATTTTTGCTAGATTGCTCATACTATCATCAGAAGTAAAGTCAGAGAATACTGTTCCTTCATTCGCTGATACTGTTTCGTATTTCTGGAAAAGAAGTATTTTTTTATTCATAAGAAGGTATGTTACATCTTTAATCGAATGTTTTTCATAGAATAGATCATAAATATCTCCGTTAAAAGTAATACGTTCATTGTTTATAGTGTATGTTCCAGCTTTAAGAGCTAGTTTATATTTATAGTTTGAGAATAAGTAATCGTATGTTTTTTGAAGTTTATCAAAATAAGTAGCTTTGTCATCACTTTGGTTTAATACTGTGATAATTAATTTAGTGTTACCACTGTATGCGTAAGTTACACTATTTTTATCAGAGTAATCTAATCCTAAAACTCTAAACTTATCTGATTCTTTAAACTCAACGCTATTTTTGATTGTTTCACCAGATGATAAAGTGTGTTCTGGATTTTTTGTGATTTCTGTAATCTCAGGATAATTTTTAAGAATTAAACTAGTAAGATAAGAGATATTCTTCGCAGTACTAGTATTATTCCCATTGTTATCTAGTGATTCTAATTTAGTGTCAATTAGAGACATGGTAGCTAATGTTTCTTTAGCTTTGTCAAGAGTTATGTTAAAGTGAGTAAATATTGCTTGATTAAGACTATTAGAATTTTCGTTTTCTAATAGAAAAATTGCATCTTTAACTGTAATTGACGATTCTATTTTGTATTTAGAAAGAATGTCGTCTCCACTAGTAATATTGATCTTTTCATCTACAGTTATTTTTTTATTTTTTAAATTATCAGTAAGCAAGTAAAGCGCAAGATAGTTTGGTAATTTACTTACAGATACTTTTTCATTTTCTCCACGTTTAGATATAATTTTTCCTGTATTTAATTCTGAAACTACGAGATGAGTATTAACATTGCTTAAGTTTGTTACTGCATTGTTATCTAAAAATACATCATCTGCTTTGGTGAAGTTTGGAATTAAAAAAACAAGGAGTAAAATCAGAATACTAATTTTTTTAAATTTCATTATTTAAATCCTTTATTTTAAAATTGTCTAAGCTAGAATGTTAATATTTCGTTAAAATTTTGTTTAACACATACCCTTTAGTATATTACAAAATAGGTAAAAATTCCAATAAGAAGAAAGGAAATTTGTGAAATTTTAATTGTTATCATATAGTATAAATTTATGTTTGATAATAGAAAAATTTGAAAGTCATAGATTACATGTTATAATTAGATGATATTTGATTAAATTAAGAGAAAGTTGAGATTTAAGATGAAATATGATGTAATTGTGATAGGGCTTGGTAGTGCAGGGCTTATGATAGCGGATAGGCTTAATGATAGTGGTTTAAAAGTATTAGTTCTTGAGCAAAATAGACGTGCAGGAATAAAACTGCTTTTAACAGGAAATGGACGTTGTAATGTTATGAGTAGTGACAATGCTGAAGATTTTGTCGCAGCTGTGCATAATGGTAGGTTTTTAAGAAGTGCTTATCATAAATATAATGTTAAGAAGTTTTTTGATAAACATAATTTGAAATTAAAACAAGAAAACAGAAGGTTATATCCGGCGAGCGAAAAATCTAGAGATGTAGTTAATGCGTTTAAAATAGACCACGCGAAGATTAACTATAAAGAGAAAGTAGAAGACTTAGTATTTGAAGATGATAAACTAGTGGGTGTAAAAACAAATATTGATACGTATTATGGAAAGAATATTGTAGTCTGCGCTGGAGGAAAAACATATCCTCAGAGTGGAAGTGATGGTTCATTGCATAGAATTCTTAAAAAACATGGCGTGAAGATTACTAAAATATATCCTAGTGAAGTAGCCTTAGTTTTTGAAGATTTTAGAGAATTATCTGGGGTTGCATTACAAAATGTAAGAATGTTCCATAAGAAAAACGAGAGAAGCGGAGATCTTTTATTCACGCACAAAGGATTAAGTGGACCGTTATCAATTTCAATGGGAGAATTTGTGGCTCGTTATCCAGAAGATAGATTTTATCTAGATTTTTATCCTGACCTTAATGAGGAAGAACTTTTTGCTAAATTATGGGAAGATAACAAATTCTTACAAGGAAAATTACCGAAGAGTTTTTATAACTTCATGATTGAAAAACATTTCCCAGAAAATGTTAGTAAAAAAGAGTTAAGAAAGTTTGTAGCGAAAATCAAACGTTATGAGTTGGTTGATGTTAAGACGATGCCATTAGAATATGCTTTTACTACAGCAGGTGGAGTAGATCTTAAAGTAGTAAGTCCGAAGACATGTAGTCATAAAAAAATAGAGAACTTATACTTTGCAGGAGAAATTTTAGATTTACATGGAGAAATCGGTGGCTATAATCTTATGGTTGCCTGGTTCACAGGAATGATAGTGGCAGATGCAATTAAAGATAAGTATGGAATAGAATAAAAATAACACTAATAGAGATATCTCAAGTCTCTATTAGTGTTATTTTTTGTTTACTTTTATTTGAAGTGATAGTATAATAGTTTTATCGAATTTGAAGATGAAAGGTAAAGACAAGTGAAAAAACATTTTAAAAAAATATTAGCGACACTGCTGATTTTAGTGGTTGTTGCATTTGGTTTTGTTGGAAACTATTTTTATAATTTTGGATTAAATCCAAAGGTTGATAAGGGGGCTATAGTTAATCAAGATAGTGATGGGAGTAAAGAAGATAAAACAGTTTTAAACAAGTGGTTTGATGAAACAAAGCAAACTGTTGAAATGGAATCTGTTACTAAAAATAAACTTGTAGGATATAAGTTTATTAATCCAGATGCTAAAAAATGGATATTTGTAGTTCACGGATATACTAGTGACGCTAAGAAAATGGTTAATTATATCAAGAAATTCTACGATATGGGCTATAGTGTCTTTGCGCCAGATTTAATAGCTCACGGTAATAGCCAAGGTGAGTTTATTTCTATGGGTGGTTACGATTCTGATGATTTAGTTAATTGGGTGAAGAAAATATCATCAGAGAATAACAATGCCGATACTGCATTATTCGGAATTAGTATGGGTGCAGCTACTGTGATGAATGCAGTAGGTAAGGATTTACCTTCTAATGTAAAAACTTTTATTGAAGATAGTGGGTATGTGAACTTAAAAGTAGAGTTCACATATCAATTGAAAAAATTATTTAATTTACCGAGTTTTCCTGTAATTCCTGCAGCGAATACAGTAACGAAGATAAGAGCCGGATATTTCTTTGGTGATGTAGATGCAACAAAAGCTTTGAAAGAAACTAAACTTCCAGCATTAGTATTACATGGTGAAGAAGATGGTTTTGTTCCGTTAGAACATGGGAAAGCGGCTTATGATTTAATAACTTCAGAAAAAGAATTCCATAGTTTTCCAGGAATGAAACATGTTCAAGCTGAAAGGAAATTCAGAGAACAGTATTGGAATATTGTAGGAGAATTTTTAAAGAAACATTTTGAATAAAACGAAAAAGACGATTGAAGAAAGCTCAATCGTCTTTTTAGGATTAATTTATGAGATATTAGCTTGTTGAATTAACTATTCGCCTATAACAACTAATCCTTTGTTAAGTTTGTTTAAAACTTCGCAACCATCTTCTGTTACTAGAACTAAGTCTTCGATGCGAACACCGAATTCTCCTGGAAGGTAGATACCTGGTTCGATAGAGAAAATCATACCTGGCTCACATTTTGTTTCATTAATACTAGAAATATCACCGTATTCATGGCATTCTAGTCCTATATGGTGACCTGTACGGTGAGTAAAGAATTCTCCGTATCCTTTTTCTGTAATATAATCACGACAAGCAGCATCTATATCACAGAATCTAACTCCTGGTTTAACAAGAGCTATACCACGTTTTTGCGCTTCAAGTACTGTTTCAAATACTTCTCGTGCTTTTTCGCTTGGTTGTTTCCAAAATACTGTACGAGTCATATCTGAACAGTAATTATCCTTGATCCCCCCCATATCAATAATGATAGAATCACCAGGTTTAAGATATCTATCGCCTACTGTACCATGAGGGTTAGCTCCATTGGCACCATATCCAATGATTGGATCGAACGATAAGCCTTCAACCCCTAAATCTTCATGAATAGCAAGCAAATCTTTAACGATGTCTTTTTCAGATTTTTCTTCCGAAATACTATTTATAACTTTTTGACAAGCTTCATCGTTTAGAAGTGAAGCGCGGCGCATAAGGTCTTTTTCTTCTTCATCTTTAATCATACGAACTCGATCAACGATTTTAGAAACATCGACGAATTTGTTTTCTGGTAGGTATTCCATAAGAGGTAGAAGGAATCTTGCAGGGAGAACTTTGTCAATTCCGACAACTGAACCTTTAGGGATAGCGTGTGATAGCGTTTCGATAGGTTTATCTGTATCAGAATATATAACTTTTTCTAATCCTAAGTCTTTTTCTAATGGGAAAAGGGCATTGATGAACAATTTGTGATTTCCATTTTCATCAAGAAGAACAGCGTAAAATCTTTCACCTGGATGTTCTAGGTGACCAGTAAGATAGAATATTGAATAAGGATCGCTTATTAAAGCCTGATTAATTCCTTGCTCTTTCATTTTAGATAAAATTTTGTTAGTTCTTGAAAGTTTCATATCATACAACTCCTTTAAAAATATTATGAACTTTAATATAATTATAACATCAATTATATTTGATTTCAACATTATTAAATTAATAATTACAGCGTTTACTATAAAAATTATTGAATGATAAAATATGTTGTGATATAATAAAATAAAAAGTGAATTATCACATAAGAAAGAAGGGATTTTTATGTCTGAAGTTGCGGTAAAAAAAGGTAAACCGTGGGGATTCTATATGAGTTCGATTACTTTTGGTATCGAACGTTGTGCGTACTATTCTTCTAAGTGGCTTATTATTATTTATGTCACGGCAGCTGTAATAAGTGGGGGCTTTGGAGAAAGTGGTCTCGGATTAGGAAAAGTTGAAGGTGCGGCAATGCAGTCTAATTTAGTAGGGTTTACTTATCTTGCACCAGTATTATTAGGATTTGTAGCTGATAAGTTGCTGGGAGCTAGGTACTTAATTCCTGTTGGACTTATTTTAATGGGACTAGGATATGGGTACGCAGGATTTGTAGGTTCATATTCATCGCTTTGGATAATGATTATTTTAGTTTCTATTGGAACAGGATTATTTAAAGGTAACTTGCAAGCCGTAGTTGGAAGAATATTTGAAGGTGATGAAAAACGTAAAGATGATGCTTTTTCAACAATGTATTCATTTATTAATATGGGATCATTTGTTGGTACAACTGCTGTAGGGATTCTGTATGTTAAATTAGCAACTGCTAGCTCGAATGGATATCTACAATGTTTTAAAATAGCAGGCTTACTTTGTATAATAGCTGCGATTTGGTTTATTTTAGGTTATAAACACTTAGGAGAAGTAGGGAAACGTCCTTTTGCTGAAGGTGAAGAGAAACATGAAACTAAAGTAAAGGCTAATCGTTCGTTAGAAAAATATGAGGTTCGACGTGTTTATTCAATTGTAATTATTTCACTATTATCAGTAGTTTTCTGGATATTCTGGTATTTAACTTATGTAATTTTATATGATTATATGCCTAAATTTATAGATGATAAATTAGGAACATTTACAGTTCCGACGTCATGGTTAGATTCTCTTAATGGTTTAACATGTATTATTTTAGGTCCAATTTTAGGAGCTTTATGGTATAAACTAGCAAAACGTCCACAAGGGGACTGGAGTTTATATAAAAAAGCTTCAATCGCGTTATTCCTTCTTGGAGCAACATTTGGAGTATTGGCATTAACTGAAGTTAGTCGTGGAATAGGAGCACCTGAAACTCAAAAAGCTAGTATCTTATGGGTTGTTTTATTCTTTATTGTATTAAGCGTATCTGAGATGTTTTTCTCTCCTTTAGGACCATCATTTGTTTCTAAATATTCTCCAAAGCATATTCTATCAATAATGATGGCAGTTTGGATTGTAGCAACATTTGCTGCTGCAAAAGGTTACGGCTTATTGTATGCTTTGGTAGCAGAAGTGCCTATTATTAAACTTTCATTAGGTATCGGTATCGTCTGTGTAGTAGTTGCTATATTGGTATTCGTATTCGAGAAAAAACTAGCATCACTAGTTGAACTTCGCGAAGGAGAAACATTGGTAGAAGAGTAATATTTTCAAAATATAATTAAAGAAGAGTTCTGATAAATTCTTCGGTATAAAGTCATGTTAAAAGAGGTTAGACTATTTTAAATAGTTTAATCTCTTCCTTTTTTATATGTATAATTCAAGTGTAATTTACTAATTATAATTGTTTTAAATTATATGGTAATTTTTCAATTCGATATAGGAAGATATGGAGTTGAAATTAAATATTGTTTTCTATGCTATAGCTTAACTATTAATGTATTATACTGTTGATATCTGTGAGAATCATGTGATTTTATGTTTAATAAAATATAAAATTTTATTTTTATTGATGATGAAAAATAATCTATTTTATGATAAAATTAAATTGTATAAAAAATGCACAAATAGGAGGTGCTATTATGACAGGACTAAGAACATTGTATCCTGCAATTAAGGAAAATTTTTCTAAACTGTTAAAGGTTGATGATACGCATACGATTTATTACGAGGAAAGTGGGAATCCTCATGGTGTACCTGTAGTATTTTTACATGGGGGACCTGGATGTGGTACTGCGCCAAGTTGTAGGCAATACTTCGATTCAGAGTTTTATAGAATTATATTGTTTGATCAACGAGGAAGTGGAAAATCAACACCTCATGCATGCTTAGAAAATAATGATACTTGGCATATTATTGAGGATATTGAAAAAATACGAGAAGATTTAAATATTGATAAATGGCTAGTGTTTGGAGGAAGTTGGGGTTCTACATTAGCGTTATGTTATGCTATAAAGCATCCAGATCGTGTTTTAGGATTAGTGTTACGTGGAATTTTCTTAGGAAGAAGAGAAGACATTGAATGGATATATGAAAAAGGTGGAGCAAGTAATATTCATCCAGAATCATTCGAAAGATATGAGAGCATTATTCCTGTAGAAGAGCGTTACGATATGATTTCTGCATATTATAAGCGTCTAACAAGTGAAGATAGAAAGACGAGGGAAATTGCAGCTAAAGAATGGAGTATGTGGGAAGGAAGTTTAGTAACTTTACATCCGGATCCTAATTTAGAACAGAGCTTTGGAGAAATTAACTATGCAATTTCGATGGCGACAATTGAGTGTCATTTCTGGATGAATAATATGTTCTGGGAAGATGATAATTGGATTTTAAATAATATTGAGGTTATTAAAGATATTCCAACAACTATAGCACATGGTCGTTATGATGTTGATTGTCGTGTGGTAGGAGCATATGAATTAAGTAAAAAATTAAATAATTGTAAATTGGATATTGTAGTATCAGGGCACTCATCAGGAGAACCTGCAATTATTGATTCTTTAGTAAAAGCTACAGATTACTTTAAGGAATTGTTAAAATAATTCATTTTTATGGACAATACTAATACTAAAAAATTACAGAATTATGTAGTGTTTTTCAATGATAAGATTTTTATTATATGATAAAATAAAAATTGTAATAGCTATGACTGTACAGTGTAGTGCAAAAATTAGCAGGTACTTTCAATTTATAAAATTAAGGGATATAATTATAATATAAATAACAAAGGAGTAAGGGAAATGGCAGTAAAAGATAGAATAGCTCAATTGAGAAAATTGATGGAGAAAAATGGTATAGATGTATACATGGTCCCTACAGCAGACTTCCATAATAGTGAATATGTAGGTGAACACTTTAAAGCTCGTGCGTTTATGAGCGGATTTACTGGTTCTGCTGGTACATTGGTTGTGACAAAAGATTTTGCAGGATTATGGACAGATGGAAGATACTTCTTGCAAGGAGCTCAGCAATTAGAAGGAACAGGTATTGAATTACAAAAAATGAGAGAGCCTGGAGTTCCAACTATTGCAGAATTTATAACTGAAAATACTCCGGAAAATGGAGTGTTAGGTTTTGATGGGCGTGTTGTGACTTTTGGTGAAGGTAAAGATTTGGCAACAAGATTAAAACGTAAAAATGCTACTGTGAAATATGAAGTAGACTTAGTTGATGAGATTTGGGAAGATAGACCAGTTTTATCAGAAGCCCCAGCTTTTTATTTGAATTTAGAAAGAGCTGGAGAATCTGTTGCTAGCAAACTAGATAGAGTGCGTAAAGAGATGAATGAAGTAGGTGCGAATATTCATGTTATTACAACCCTTGATGATATTGGTTGGTTATTGAATATTCGTGGTATGGATGTAGATTTCTTCCCGTTATTATTAAGTTATGCAGTTGTCTATGAGGAAAAAGTTGACTTATATGTGGATGAAAGAAAATTATCTGATGAAATAAAAAAACATTTGTTAGAAAATAATGTTGACATTAAACCATATAATGATGTATATGAGGATGTGAAAAAATTCTCTGGAAATGATGTAGTTTTAGTTGATCCGGGATGCCTAAACTACGCGGTATTCAATAATATACCAAAAGAAATTACATTAGTAGAACGAAGAAATCCTACAATTCTTATGAAAGCTATTAAGAATGAAGTAGAATTACAACATACTATTAAGGCTCATGTGAAAGATGGGATAGCGCATACTAAATTTATCTATTGGCTAAAACAATTGGTTAAACAAGGGATAAGCGAGCAAGAAGATGAACTTTCAGCATCTGATAAACTTGTTGAATTTAGAAAAGAACAAGGTGGTTTCATTTGTCCAAGTTTTGCACCAATTTGTGGGCATGCAGAAAATGGAGCTATTGTACACTATTCTTCATCTGAAGAAACATCTATTCCACTACGTACAGGTACTTTTTTCTTAACTGATACTGGTGCACATTATGAAGAGGGGTCAACTGATATAACTCGTACGACTGCTATGGGTGAAGTTAGCGATAGATTAAAGCGAGATTATACGAGAGTTCTTCAATGTCACTTGCGTTTATCAAGACTTAAATTTATGGAAGGAGTATCTGGAGCTAATGTAGACTTATTTGCTCGTGCTCCATTATGGTATGATTATGAAAACTTTAACCATGGAACAGGACATGGAGTAGGATACTTAGGAAACATTCACGAAGGTCCTCAAGGTATTCATTGGGGAATCTATCGTGCATCAGAACCTTTTAAACACGGTATGACTATGACTAATGAACCGGGATTATATATTTCGGGTTCACATGGTATTCGTTTAGAAAACGAGCTTATTATTAGAAATACTGTAAAAAATGAGTATGGTCAATTCTTAGAATTTGAAGTAATGACTTTCGTACCATGGGATTTAGAAGCAATAGATGTATCTCTTCTTACAAGTGAAGATAAGTACGAATTAAATAAATATCATGCAAAAGTGTATGAAGTATTAGCTCCTCACTTTGAAGGTGAAGAATTAGAATGGCTAAAACAAGCGACAAGAGAAGTTTAATTTTCATGAAGGTTTCAAGATTGTTGAAACCTTCTACTAATATTCTCTAATAAAAAATGATATAATAGATTATGTGCAATTAAAGAAAATGATATTTATTTAATTTGCAAATTAAAATAAAAAAGTCGAGGAAAATCAAATGGATTTAAATATACAATTAAAAAAATATGCTCAGCTTATAGCGAAAGTAGGACTAAATGTTCAAGAAGGGCAACCGGTATTAGTTCGTGCTAGTACTGAAACACGTGAATTCGTAGCTAAAGTTGTAGAAGCTTGTTATGAATTAGGAGCTAAAAGAGTATCTGTAGAATGGCGTGATCAAGAATTAACAAAATTAAATTTAAAATATCAAAGTGAAGAGTCATTAAGTACAGTTGGTCAATGGTATATTGATAAGTACCAAGACGAATTAGATGAAGGAGCAGCTTTCTTATCTATTATTGGAGATGATCCAGATGGATTAGCGGGTGTAGACAGTGCGAAATTAAAAGCATCTATGGTAGGTCGTTCAAAAGCTATGCGTAGTTACATGAAGTCAATTATGAGTGACGAGTGTCCTTGGTGTGTTGTTTCTGCGTCAACAGTAGAATGGGCAAAAAGATTATACCCTGAATTAGATGATGAAGCGGCTTACTTAAAACTTTGGGATCAAATATTAAGTGCTTGTCGTTCAACTGGAGATGACCCTGTAGCTGAATGGGAAGAACACATTAAAGTTTTAGATGAAAAAGCGAAATTCTTACACGAAAATGAATTAGTTAAATTACATATCACAAATGACTTAGGAACTGACTTATACGTAGGATTACCTAAAAATCATATTTGGCAAAGTGCAGGAAGTTATGCTAAAAAAGCTGATCGATTTGTAGCGAATATTCCGACAGAGGAAGTATTTACAATGCCTCATAAAGATGAGACTAGTGGTATTGTTTATAATGCTAAACCTTTAAACTACAGTGGGGTATTAATCGATAACTTCTGGTTGAAATTTGAAAATGGTAAAGTCGTAGACTTCGGAGCTGAGCGTGGTTATGATGTTCTTAAGAACTTATTAGAAACTGATGAAGGTTCAAGAAGAATAGGAGAAATGGCATTAGTACCTTATGATTCACCAATCTCAAATACAAAAATTCTATTCTTAGAAACACTATTTGATGAGAATGCAGCGTGTCACATTGCTCTTGGTAAAGCATATCCAACATGTGTTCAAGGTGGTCCAGAAATGACAGATGACCAATTAGCAGAAGTTGGTGCTAATGATAGTTTAGTTCATGTTGACTTTATGATTGGAGAAGCAACAACGAATATTACTGGATACACAGCAGATGGTAAAGAAGTAGCAATTTTCAAAGATGGAAATTGGGCTTAATAATATAAAAGATACACAGTTGAAAAGTCCTTCAGCTGTGTATCTTTTGTGGTTTGAATCATAGAAGTTTTCAAAAATACATAGATTATCGTGGATTTTATTTGCGAAAAGAAGATAAATATGTGATAATAGATTGTACTAATATTTAGGGGTGATTAAATGCGTTTGGATAAATTTTTAAAAGTATCGAGAATTATAAAAAGAAGAACAATAGCTAATGAAATATCATCAGAAGGACATATAGCTATCAATGGAAAAAAGGCAAAACCATCAAGTACTTTAAAGGTAGGAGATAGAATTACTATTTACTTTGCAAAAAAAGAAGTAGATTATGAGGTATTGGAGTTAAAAGATAGTACCAAGAAAGAAGATGCAACAAAAATGTTTAAAATTCTATCAGAGAAATCAAGAGAAGTAGAAAATGAGAGAACAGAGTAATCAATTTAAAAAAGATGTATTAAAAGCAAAAGCTAAATATAGAAAACGTCGTAAGTTTATTATATTAGTCATTATGACCTTTGCATTATCTGTAACTCTATTGCAAACTTTTTTTTATATTCGAGATAAGAAACAAATTAACCAGCAACTAGCTGAACAAAATAAAATGATAGAAAATCTTGAAAAAGAGAATAAAGTTAATGAATTGGTTATAGATAAATTAAAAGATCCATATTTTATAACGGATTTAGTGAGACAAGAATATGGTCTAAGTTACCAAGGAGAGATGATTTTTAATATTCCATTACAAGAAAATTTTCTTCAAGCAACAATAAAATCTATAATGGATGGAAATTTAGAAAAACCAGAAGATGGTAATGGTAGAATTGATGATAGTAAGATTCCAGAGCTAGCAAAAAAAGATGACAGCAAATCAAATTCTGTAAAAGAATCTGAAAAAAATACAGATAAAGAAAAAAACAAAAATTCTAGTGATGAAAAAAATACAGAAGATGATACATCAAAAAAAGATAGTAAGCAAAAAGATACAGATTCTCAAAAATCAACTAACAAAAAAGATTCAAACACTAATAATCAGAGAAGTAACAGAGGTTAACCTACAGTTACTTCTTTTTTTTGAATAATATTTAAAATTAAAAAATTTCATTATATAAAAATACTTTTAAGTATTAATAAAATAAATTGTTGATTTGTATTGATTGATGTGTATTAATAAAAAATCAGTAGTATTAAATTTAATATATTTAATTTTAAATATTTGTTAAAATGATGTTTAAATGTTAATATATAAGTAATAAATTAAATTATACATATATCGGAGGAGATTATGAATAAATATCAAGGTGATGCATTGCATACTGACCTGTATCAAATTAATATGGGATATGCTTATTTTAAAGATGGGATACACGAAAGAAAATCATATTTTGATGTATATTTTAGAAAAATACCGTTTGGAGGAGGGTATGCAGTATTTGCAGGGCTTGCTAAAATTATTGATTATGTTAATTCATTTGAATTTTCAAAATCAGATATCGAATTTTTACGTGAATTAGGTTATGAAGAAGATTATCTAAAATATTTGAGTGACATGAAATTCACTGGGAATATTCGTTCTGTTAAAGAAGGGGAAATTGTTTTTGGAAATGAGCCTTTATTAAGGATTGAAGCGCCGCTAATTCAAGCACAAATAATGGAAACTGCAATTTTAAATATAGTTAATTATCAAATATTAATTGCAACAAAAGCAGCAAGAATTAAACATCTTTGTCCAGATGAAGTCTGCATGGAATTTGGTACTCGTCGAGCTCATGAATTTGATGCAGCTATATGGGGAACGAGAGCTTCAATTATTGGTGGATTTGATGCTACTAGTAACGTTAAAGCAGCAAAATTATTTAATATTCCATGTAGTGGAACACATGCTCACTCTTTTGTTCAAGCATATGAAGACGAGGAAGTTGCATTTAAGAAATATGCAGCAGCACATAAAGATTGTTATTTCTTAGTTGATACTTATGACACACTGCGTTCAGGGATACCTACTGCTATTAAAGTAGCTGATGAATTAAAAGATAAGATTAATTTCCACGGTATTAGATTGGATTCGGGAGATATTGCATACCTTTCTAAAGAAGCCAGAAAAATGCTTGATGAAGCGGGATATCCAAATGCGAAAATTGTTGCGTCAAATGATTTAGATGAAGACACTATTACGCATTTGAAACAAGAAGGTGCCGTTATTGATGCTTGGGGAGTAGGAACAAAATTAATAACTGCTTATGATAATCCTGCATTAGGTGCCGTGTATAAACTCGCATGTTTAGAAGATGAGAATGGTGAAATGATAGATAGACTAAAAGTTTCAGAAAACCCTGGTAAATTAACTATTCCAGGAATAAAAAGAGTTTATAGAATAATAAATAAAGATACAGGTATGGCCGCTGGAGATTATATAGCATTAGAGAAAGAAGATGTTGAAGCAGAACCTAGTATAAAATTATTCCATCCAACCCACACTTACTTAGAAAAGGAAGTTAGAAATTTTGAAGCAAGAGATATTCATGAAGATATTTTTGTAAATGGTAACCAAGTATATGAAGTACCAACAGTACATGAAAGTGCCCAATACTTCCGAGAAAACAAGGAACTAATGTGGAATGAATATCTACGTTTATTAAATCCAGAATTCTATCCAGTAGACTTAAGTACTACATGTTGGGAAAATAGAAAAACAATTCTAGAAAAAGTAACAAAAAATCGAAATAAATAGGTGATAAAATGACATTACAACAGGAAATAATAAAAAAATTAAGATGTAAACCTGATATTAATGTAGAAGAGGAAATAAGATTAACAATCAATTTTTTAAAAGATTATGTGAAGAAAAATAATTTCATAAAAAGCTTGGTATTAGGAATATCAGGAGGACAAGATTCTACGTTATGTGGAAAATTATGTCAAATAGCAATTTCAGAATTGAGAGAAGAGACAGGGGAAGAGTATAACTTTATAGCTGTTAGACTACCATATGGAGAACAATTTGATGAAGATGATTGTAATGACGCATTAAAATTTATTAATCCAGATAAAGTGTATACTGTAAATATAAAAGATGCAGTAGATGCGAGTGTCAATTCATTAAAGGTGGCAGGAGTAGAGATTACAGATTTTGCTAAGGGTAATGAGAAGGCTCGTGAAAGAATGAAAGCTCAATATTCTATTGCTACAATGAATAAAGGAATAGTAGTAGGAACGGATCATGCTGCAGAAGCGATTACCGGTTTCTTTACAAAGCACGGAGATGGTGGAGCGGATATAGTACCATTATATAGATTAAATAAGAGACAAGGTAAAGCATTATTGAAGATGTTGAATTGTCCAGAACACTTATATCTTAAAAAACCAACAGCTGACCTAGAAGAAGATAGACCTGCGTTAGAAGACGAAGTAGCGCTTGGGGTAACGTATAATGATATAGACGATTACTTAGAAGGGAAGGAAGTCCCAGATAGCGTAAGAAAAATAATAGAAGGTCATTATCTTAAATCAGAACATAAGAGAAATCTACCAGTTACTGTGTTTGATTTTTATAATATTTAACAGAAAAGAAAGAAGAGAGAATAAGAAACAATTCTCTCTTTTTTTACAATTTTTATAGAAGAAACACATTATAAGGAAAAAAATAAAAAATAAATTTTAAAAATGTGTTGACATAATCTAGAAGTAATGATAGAATAGTAAAAGTCTTCTGGTAGAGAAGACGAACAATAAAGGATTTCTAAATAACTAATGTTAAGAAAAAACTTGACAAAAGAAATTAGAAATGCTAAAATAATGAGAGTCTTCTATAAGACTATATCATCAAAATAAAGTTTTAGAATAGTTTTCTAAAAAAATAAAAAAACTATTGACAAAACATAAAACAGATGATAGAATAGTAAAAGTCTTCTCAAGAAGAAGACGAACAATCAAA